>NZ_JACJDM010000047.1:0-39542 GCF_014163545.1 Pseudoalteromonas sp. SR45-6 | reverse complement strand
CATCATCACATTGAGATAATGCTTTTTCAACCGCTTGAACTTTAAATTCTTGTGTAAATCGACGTCTCATTTTTATCTGCCTCTATTAAAAGTTAGAGGCGACAACTATCCTGACACAGGGGGATAGCTACTCCCCTTTCAGTCTGGATGATTAATAATCCAATCGCTTCAACGTTACTGATGTTGACACGGGAGTGTTCAAAAATCTGTGTCATTTGATTAAACTGATAAAAAACATGAATGACACATGACAAATCAATTCAACTTCGAAGATGCCGTTAAAGCGCTTCAATCAGGTAAAAAGCTAAACGGTAAAGATGGTGTACTTACATCACTTATCAAACAATTAACCGAGTCAGCGCTCCAGGCTGAGCTTGAACATCACCTCGCTAATGAGCAGGCGCCTAACCGTAAAAATGGCTTTAGCACGAAGACGATTAAGTCACCTGCTGGCAATTTTGAGCTAGAGACGCCTAGAGACCGCAGTGGTAGCTTTGAGCCTCAGCTCATCAAGAAGAACCAAACGACATTGAGTGACGAAATAGACTCAAAAATACTCTCCATGTTCAGTATGGGGATGAGCTATCGTGATATTAATAAGCACATTGAAGATATGTACGGCATGAACGTCGCCACTGGCACCATCAGTGCTGTGACCGATAAACTTATTTCCAGAGCTTAAAGCATGGCAACAGCGCCCTCTCGATAGTCACTACCCGATTGTGTGGCTTGATGCTATTCATTACAAAGTCAAAGAAGATGGCCGTTATATTAGTAAAGCCGTTTATACGTTATTAGGGCTAGATATTCATGGCAAAAAAGAAATACTTGGCTTGCATTTATCCGAAAATGAAGGCGCTAATTACTGGTTGTCGGTACTTACCGACTTAAATAATCGAGGCGTTAAAGACATACTAATTGCATGCGTTGATGGGCTAACAGGCTTTCCAGAAGCCATTGCAGCTATATTTCCCGAGACAGAAGTTCAATTATGTATTGTTCATCAAATACGAAATTCAATGAAGTATGTCGCGTCAAAGAATCAAAAAGCATTTATGGCCGACTTAAAGCCCGTTTATCGCGCATCAACAAAAGAAGCAGCAGAGATAGCACTTGATGAGCTGGAGGCTAAATGGGGGGACGCTTATCCGCTAGTGATCAACTCATGGCGTAATAAATGGCATAATTTATCAGCCTATTTCAAGTACCCTGAGCCTATACGTAGGGTCATATACACAACGAATGCGGTGGAAGCAGTCCATCGTCAGTTTAGGAAATTAACGAAAACAAAAGGCGCTTTTCCAAATGAAAATAGCTTGTTGAAGTTGCTTTATGCTGGCATATTAAATGCTACCGAGAAATGGACAATGCCCATACACAATTGGAGCCTTTGTTTATCTCAGTTGGCAATTTATTTTAAAGGGCGTTTAGATAACGTGCTCGATCTTTAAATTTTAAGCTGACACAGAATCTTGAACGCCCTCTACCAATAAACGCGATGACCATTGAGGTTCGTCTGCTATTTTTTCTGCCCACGGCATACCAACTAATACTATCGATACGCCCGCTTCATCATTAATATACTTTAATCTGTTAGCAATCTCGCGGCGTTTTTTACCTTGGTTATGCTCAATTAGCTCTTGAAACTCATCAATAATTATCAGCTCTGTGCCACACGTTTTTAGGCACTTTATTAATGATGTCGTTAACCGAGTACCATTTACTCGCAGTTTCCGCTCTGTACTACCTACTTGCCCTAAGTCTTTAAGAAGCTCGGCTAAAGTAGATTCTAGTGTCGGATTGCTAGGTATGCGGCTGACTAATACAGGGTGATTCATCACTCCATTAATAAATTGCGGTAAGTGACGTTCTTTATACTGTTTTATTAGTGCTGTTTTACCTGTGCCTGTATCGCCATTTAACAGCATGCAAGGCTTTTCACCTGTTAGCCCTTTACCAAGTCTTAATCTGTCAAAGTCATTAAATACCGTGCTTATTATTGGGTATTCAATAAATACATCGCGAAATTCATTAAGCTTTTCTTTTTGTTTGTCGGTCAGCATAATTAAAATCCATCTAAGTCTGAAATAAAGTCATCCCAGCTATCTGTTGGTTGCTCTTTAGGTGTAACCTTTTTGTGTTCTACTGGCTCGCTCTGAGCTATTGATTTCTGCGAGTCGCTACTAACATTTTGATGCTTAGCTAATGCTTTACCGCCTTTTACTTTTGAGTGTTTTGGCGCATTTTTTAACTCTTCAAACTCGTTTTGAATTTTATTATGAATAAACATACGCGCTTTTGCTAAGCCGACATTATCGATAGAGCCCGAAATAAAATCGCGATGAATACGTATATTTATTTTATGCTGATTCAAACTTAAATTTTGAGTGTAACCGTTTGGATCTATGCATGGCACTTTTATGTAATGCTCTAGCTTATCGAGGTAAACGTATATATAAGAAATATCATCGGGATTTAATTTAATTAAAACTTCTTGAGATACCTTATGGCTGAATTGCTTTCTATAATTGGCCAGCTCAGTACTGTCGTAGCTTAAGTTTTCTAGCCGTATCCCACCTTTACGAAGCACCCGATGATTTGAAATACTGAGCACAACATCCAGTTGTTGAAGATCATCATTACTCAGCACTGTTGGTGGTAACGTATTAAAGCCTTGATCCCATTGTTGGCTTGGTATGTACTTAAATCGGCTATCGGCATCTTGATGATAAACGTCTACTACCCATTTATGAAATAACTGCATAAAGGTAGTAAAGCGCATGATTGCATCTTTTTTGGGATTGTATTCATGCTTTTGTAAAATGTTAGAAAAAGTTTTACCAGGAACAGGGTCTAATAATTCAGTGTTAATTGTGCCGAACATACGTTCTACAAAGGGTTTTAACCAAGGCTTTGCGACAGGGTTATATTGAGTATTAATGCCTATTTCTTCAAAAGCTAGTTCAAGGCTGTTGCTCCAAAATTCAGCGCCATTATCAACAACGAGTGTTTCAATTTTACCAGCACACTTCCACTCATTTACCGTATCAGGGTATAGCTTTGCCACTTCACTTTTAGGTTTCATCGCATTTAGCATTGCTCGTCTTACTGCATCGTAGCTAGGTTCACTGAAGCTAAAGTAATAGCCCGCAATACAATGGCTATACACATCGACTAACATGGTGAGTGTTGGCCGTCCAAGTGGGATATTCAACTCATCATCTAATAAAATAAGATCAAGGGGTGTATGGTCAATTTCAACTTTTTCAAGTACTCGGGTAGGCCGTGTATGCCCTTCCACTTTATTAAAAGCAATATCAGCAAGGCGCTTACCATAACGAGCAACCATTACTTCGTATTGCGGTAAGTTATCTATTCTATTTTTAAATGCTTTGTATGTTAAAGGCTTTAAATCACTGCCTACAACACTGTCGTTTTCAATGATAACTAAGTCTGCGTAATACTTATAAGCCGAAGCCACTGATGGCTTTTCTTTTACTAAGTAACGCTCAAGTGCCTTTTCAAAAAACTTATCGGTGGCTTGGTATTAGCGCCATGATATTTTTATCTGCATTGGTATAAGCGCTATACCATCGTGCAGCTGTTCTCCAGCTGGGCTTTTTTTCTCCCTCAACTTCGGGCATTACTTTTAATAAAGGCTCAAGGTTTTTTTGTGTCCAACCGCCTTGAATATTAGCCTCAAGCCATTGAATATATTTAAGCTTAGCAAATGTTGTTGTTTTAATTTTTTCAGGAAGGGCTTGTAAATCTTTGGCGTAATTTTGAGGTAGTTTGGTCTCTACTTTTGGTAATGGCTGGTTAAACTCATCATCAAACAAACCATCATTAAACATTGTTGGACCAAATTGCTGTTTCTATTGATATTTCATTTGTAGTTAAGTCGGCAAATAACTGCCCTAATGATAATAAACGTAACACCGTAGCAAGTAACTCACCGGCAGTTACTTTTAAAAAGCTAACTAACTGGCCCACTTTAATAGAGCCGTATTGCTTAACAAGTTCTAGCACCGATGCTTGCAGCTTTGTTAAAGACTGAAAACCAGAGTAGCGATGTAAAAGCTTTAAGTTATTGAGTGTTGGGTATACACGGATTTGTTTATCTGTAACCAGTATTAAATCTCGTCCACCTTGCTTAGCGATAGATTGCTTTTCAATAAAACGTGCACGAAAGTCTTCATCAGCAATTTTGCTTTGCGGTTTTACTTCAATAAATTTTTGCGTACCGTCTGTGTGGGTTAGTAAAAAGTCAGGTGTGTAACGGCAAATACGGTTATCAAACTGATATTCGTAACCTAGTGGCTGTGCTTCAAATGCGGCTATTGATGGTGAAAATTCAAAATGGAAACAAGCATCAAATTCTAAAGAGGATTCGACTAAACAAGTAGATTTATTTTTTTGACTAGCAAATTTATGGAGGTTTTTAACACGGGAGTGTTTGATTTTTCTTCTGTACATGTGAGTCAACCATCTAACCATTTGGTTAAATACTAGACTATGCCACCTTATACTTCCAGTTTATGCCATCTTTTAGTACAAATATGTCAACTTATACTTCAAACAACACCCAAATGAGGAATTTGGGTGGCAGTCTTACCAGCCACATCTCGGCACACACGTCACAAACTGTGGCTGCTCCCTTCCGGGCCTGACCAGGTTCGCCTGCTAGTGTTGCGAGAGGACCAATAAGACTACCATTGAGGGCCTTGGTTGGCGCGGGAGGGATTATCTCTACTTTTGCTGTGTTATTCAAGGGGAAACACAAAAAGAAAGTGCGATTGCATGTTAAACATACAATCGCACTGTTTTTTAAACGATTTAAGTAAGATTATTGATTATCTAACTCTTTTTTTACGTTGCGTAGTACAGCTTTTATTTTTTTCATGTTTTCAGGGCCCATGCGTAGCAGTTGTTTTTGTGCCGCTGGTAGGCGTTCCCATTCTGAGTAAGCATATTGATAAGTGACTGAATCACGTAACAGTGGCATATCCCCTTTTGGCTCTGGGGTATCCAATAATAGGTCTATCGCTTCTTCAAGTGTTTGATTAAATGCATCACCTTGATAGCCTATTTCTGTATATGCATCATTGATCAGTGGTTTGTACTCATCATATAAACGTACGATTTGCGCTGCGCTCATGCTAGTAAAGATTTTTACATAAGGGGTATAACGCTCATAGCTGTTTGGATCAATGGTAAGAATATCACCCTCTACCACACTAAAGCCTTCTTCTAACTTAATAACGGGAGTGTGTTTTTGCGCAATTTTACCTTTGGCAAGATTATCTATAAATACCACACCACGGCGAATAACATCGTCGTTTATAACCAAACTCATAGCGGCATCACTTAGGTATTCGTCTAACTTAGCAACAACGACAGGATCGCTTTCATCAAGAGTAGGTAGTGGCTCTACTTGCGGCTCAGGCTCTACTGGGCGTGGCGTTGGCACGGCTAAATCAGCAGGCTTTTCAGGATTAACAGATGGGCCATTAACAACCGGATCGTTCTCTGGTTTTAGCTCCATCATGGGGCGCTCTGCTACGGGTTGCTCAACTTCGGTTGCTGTTTGTGACTCATCACTTGAGTTTAATAACACAAACGCTGCAGCAATAATGATAATAATTAAAATGATGCCTGCAAATAAAAGGTTATTATTCGGTGGACGTTTTTGAACATCTGACGCTGATGGTTGATCTGACATACGAACTCCATAAATATTAAAATGCGATAACAGTAAGAGTACCCTAAATGGATTTAATTCATAGCCTACACTAATAATTATTAACGTAGCTAAGGTATCCTTTGATTCTTCTAGCTTAAAGACTTACAGTTAATAAATAAAGTAAAGACGCTTAACCGCTTAATTGCAACGACGAAACTCAACTATGAAAATCAAGCAAATCGATAAAAACAAACCTAAAGTTGCTCTGTTACTGACCGGTGGTGGTGCACGTGCCGCTTACCAAGTTGGGGTTCTTAAAGCGCTCGCGCACAGTATGCCGCGTACCGCCCCGCTGCCATTTACTATTATTAATGGTACATCTGCCGGAGCGATCAATTCAGCTGCGCTAGCAAGCTATGCTTCATGCACCCATTTGGCGGTACGTAAACTGGAATCTGTTTGGAAAAACTTTTCTACGTCAATGGTATATAAAAGTGATTTTATCAGCGTGTTTGGCCATTTAATGCGTAACATGCTGACCAGTTTTCAATCTGAACATATTAATCATCCACCAGCGAGCTTGTTGAATAATCAGCCTTTACGTAATTTACTTAATGAAATTTTAGATTTAACTCGCATTGAGCGTAATTTACACCGTAATTATTTAGATGCGCTGTCAATCACCGCATCAAGCTATACCACGGGTGATTCTGTGGCGTTTTTTCAATCTAATACACAATCACCTTGGCGGCGCGCTAAACGCGAAGGCCAAGCGACCCGTATTAACGTTGAACATTTAATGGCGTCCAGTGCAATTCCTATGGTGTTTCCGAGCGTAAATGTATACAACCACTACTTTGGTGATGGCTCTATTCACCAATTGTCGCCACTGAGTCCATGTGTCCATTTAGGCGCTGAAAAAATATTTATTATTGGTGTTGATCAGCCCAAAGAAGCTCATCCGCCGGGTTATCTCCCTCACTTCCCAGGGTTATCCTCAATTGCGGGCCATTTGCTCGACAGTGTGTTTACCGACACCTTACAGTCAGATCTTGAGCGCCTTGAACGAATTAACCGAACTTTAGGTTTGTTACCTGGGCGTGATAAACACCAAGAATTAAAGCAAATACAAAGTTTTGTGATCAATCCATCAGAAAACTTTAACGCCATTGCTGCAAACTATTACGGTGATATGCCTTTAGCCATTAAAATATTACTGCGCATGATCGGGGTTAAAAAACGTTCTCAATCGAGTTTAACCAGTTACTTATTGTTTGAAAAACGCTATACCCAGCATTTGATTGAAATTGGTTATAAAGATGGTTTAGAGAAACTGCCACAGATACGCGAATTTTTAGAGCTCGATTAACAGTTAACGATTCACTAATCCGTACCATCGAGTAAATAGCACTCTACCCGCTCTACTCGTCGAGGTTTACCTTGTAGTACAAGAATATCTCCGGCGAGTAAAATAGTGTGCAGCGATGGACTCTCAATTTCACGGTCTTTGCGCCGTAATGCTCGCACTGATACTTTACGTTTTTCGAGATTTAATTCATTAATATTTTTAGCAACCGCAAAAGCATGTTCAGGCAGTGCTATTACGTGTAAATACTCAAGCCGCTCGGCATTGTTTTCTTCACTATCAAATTTATCTCCGGCAAAAAAACCATGTGAAAATTGGTAACGGTTACGCCGCTCTTTGCTAACCCGCCTAACAATACGCGACATTGGTACGCCCGACATAGATAACACGTGCGACACTAACATTAAGCTCGCTTCCAGCGTTTCGGGCACCACCTCAGTCACGCCAAGCTCTTTGAGTGCTTCGAGATGACTATCATCGCGCATGCGTACCAGTATTTTCACGTCAGAAGCTATTTGCTTTATCGCATCGATCACGATTTGCGCATGTTCAAAATCGGTGAAAGTAATGATCACTAGTCGAGCTCGTTCGACTCCTGCTGATTTTAAAATATCTTTTTGTTTTACATGACCAAAAATAACGGGCTCTCCAGCTGCTTTGGCCTCTTGAACTAGTATTGGGTTACTTTCAACAGCAACGTACTCTATTGCTTCTGGCTTTAAAAACCGCGCAATAGTTTGCCCCACCCGAGAGAACCCACAGATAACTACATGGTTTTGATACAAAGTGCTACTGTTAGGCTGTTGCTGCCACTCACCGTTGGGATTTTTTAATACCCCAAGTTGTTTTAATAACCAAGGCGTCGATTCTATTAAATAAGGTGTTAAGCCCATCGACATGACTGCAATAGCGATTAAAAATGAGGCGTGATCTAAAGCTAATAATTGGTGTTTAGTAGCAAGCGCAATTAATACAAAACCAAACTCGCCCATTTGCCACAGCATGATGCCTGCTGCAATTGCATCTTGTTTTCGCTCGCCCATCAGTTGCGCTAAAAAAGTAATAACACCAATTTTTAATACTAGCATTAGCGCTAATGCAGCCACTATCCAATACCATACGCCAAACACGTATAAAATATCGAGCTGCATGCCGACAGTGACAAAAAATAGGCCCATTAAAATATCGCGAAATGGTCGAATATCGGCTTCTAACTGATGTCGGTACTGGCTTTCGCCGAGCATCATTCCTGCTAAAAATGCGCCCAGCGCCATCGATAAGCCAAATAAATACGTTAAGCCTGCGGCAAATAAGGCAACCACTAAAGTAGTCAAAACAAACAATTCATCGGTGCGCATTAATGCAACTTCGCTAAAGACTTTTGGCAATACCCACTTGCCTATCATCCATAACAACAAACATACAAACGCGCCTTTAGTTAAAGCGAAAGTCAGGGCCCAGGCAATGCCTTCAGTATCACTGCTTTGGGCCAGTAAAGGTAAAGTAATCAGTAACGGCACCACCGCAATATCTTGAAATAATAACATTCCGATAGCGAGCTGCCCTCGCCGCTGTTTAAGTTCGCCGGTTTCTTTAAGTAATTTAACCACCACCGCTGTTGATGACAACGCCATTAATGTCGCAATAGTGAAACTGCTCAACAAAGACAAATCCATCAACAATAAAATCAGCATAAACACAATACTTGTGACAATTACTTGCAACGTGCCCAAGCCAAATACAATATTGCGCATTGCCATTAAGCGGCCAACAGAAAACTCCAGCCCTAAACTAAATAATAAAAATACAATACCAAGCTCAGCTACAAAATGTATTTCATGACTTTGCGCCATCCAGCCAATGCCATGACTACCCGCTAATAAGCCAGTAGCAAGGTAGGCGAGGATCGGCGGTAAGCCAATGCGCTTAAATAACCATACCAGCACCACAGCAGCCAGTAATAAGCCAAATATTTGAGCCAATACACTTTGCAAATAAACCTCCTATTTATACTGTTGCCATACCGTCAAAATTTTAGCTACTTAAGAGTTAACTATAGCAACTATCTGTTTTTCAGCCAGTTTGGAATAGTGGCACAAAAATCGCTTAGAAAAGTAATAACAAACTCCTAGGGGGAGAAAACCATGGAAAATGTCCATATTTTGACGCAGCGCATCTCAGCACGTGGCGAGTTCCTGCCGTTTTCGGCAGAGCATTACCGTAATAATGAGCCCGCAGCTATCCATAGTTTGCTCGAGAAACTGCAAACAACGTTGAACATAGAAGAGCTACTAACGATTTATGCTGAACACGCAAAGCAGCTTATTAATTTTTCAGGCTTGCAGTTTCAGTCATCTCTTGGGGTGGCACAAATTGCTAATAGTGATAACAGCAAACCGCCATATTCATTTAATTTAGACATAAATAATGAACATTTAGGACAGCTTATCTATTTTTGCCAATATCCGCTTTCGGGCAATATTGAACAAAAGTTAGTTGGCTTACACTGCGCATTGGTTTACCCATTACGCAATGCATTAATGTATAGCCGCGTACTAAAACTAGCGACTAAAGACACCTTAACAGGGCTTAATAATCGTAGTCAGTTTGATGCTATTTTGACGCAAAAATTAGAGCGCTTTCGCCGCCATCATCGTCCATTTAGTTTAATGTTGTTAGATTTAGATAACTTTAAACAAGTTAATGATAGCTACGGTCATAAAATTGGCGATGACGTATTACAAGAGTTTGCCAACGTTTTATGCAGTAGTATTCGCGGCACAGATTCTGTATTTCGCTTTGGTGGCGATGAGTTTGCGGTATTAATTGATGATCCTGAATTTACCACAAATAAAGTGATTGCTCAGCGAGTGATGCAGTTAGTGGCGCAGTCAAGTTTAATGAAACAATATGAAGTCACCACCAGCATTGGATTTACTTTGGCAAACAGCAAAGATTGTGAGAATGAGATTTTTGCCCGCGCCGATAAAGGTTTATACAAGGCCAAAGCATCAGGGCGTAATTGCGCGAAAGCGTATTAATTAAAGGTAAGCCTAGTTCCCCCGCTAGGCCTTACTTTGATATTTATACTAACTTTTTGACTTGACCAATAACTTATAGCCTAATAGTGCTAAGCAAAAACCAAAAAAGAAACCACTAATTAGGTATAACAAAGCAGCCATGCTGGTCAGTGGTACAACAATGACCATTAATAATGGAATACTCACCCCAACAATAAAAAATAGTCCGCCTTTACCTAACCAGTACGCAATTAAAATAATCGCACACACCAAACCACCTGCAACCGAATACGCTAACGTTAATAGCGCCAGCTCAAACATTACCGTGGCAATGCCCGCTACAACGGCTGTAGCTATAAGCCCTAACGGCGCTTTATTGACTAGTGATAAACCAACGTGTGGCTGTGACGTTGTCATATTTTTATCTCCCAAAATATACCTTTTTCATCGGCGTGTTCTGCACTTATAAAATGCCCTACGACATAAACCAATTGCTCATTATAAAAAATTAGTGGCACATTAGCACGTAACCATGGCGCTACTTTGGCATCTTTAAACCAATGTTTAATACTGTTGTGACCCGGTTTTTTAAGCGGTTTAATACGCGCCTGTGGGCAATTAAACTGAACAGAAACGTGTTCATCAGACAATGGCTTTCTAACTCCTATACCTGATAATTGTATTAGGGTGCGACCATCTGAAAGTAACTGTTTTTGAGCTGTTAGTGATTGGCTGTCAGGAACGGTTGTTTCACGTACAAAATATAAAAAGTTTTGATGCCGGCGAACTTGCCCTTCGGTTAACTGAATAAGTAGCTGCGCATCAGCTTTTGCTGTTAAACCTTGTGTAAGTATTTGCTGAGTTTGTTGTTGTGATGGCATAAGCGTCGTAAACTGCCCAAGCCAACAACGCAAAACACTTGCTTGGCGCGCAGCGCTAAAATTTGCTAGCTGTAAACAACTTAACCCTTGCTGGGTGTTTTGGCATTGGCTTAAATCTAACTGAGTGTATTCATCAAGTACATCTTGCTGCTGTTGAAGAAGGTTAACACTGCGTGCTGCGCTTTTCTCAAAGCCGCTAAATCGTTCACTTAATAGAGGTACTATTTGCTGACGAATAAAGTTGCGATCAAAGCGCTCATCTGTATTTGAATCATCGGTAATATGCTCAAGCTTAAACTCGGTAGCAAATTGTTCAATACTGTGTCGTGTGCTGTTCAGCAGTGGCCGTAAACATTCTCGCCCAGAACTCAAGGTGCGAGTTTGCCGCATAGATGCTAAGCCTTGTAATCCTGAGCCGCGTTTTAGCCGCAGTAAAAACGTTTCTAGTTGATCATTTAAGTGCTGCCCTAGCAAAATAATACTGCCGCTTGGGCTATGCTGATCAAGTGCCTGATACCGAGCATCGCGGGCGAGCTCTTCTAGACTCGTGCGTGATTTATTGGTGATTTTTACCTGAGCCGAGTAAAAAGGAACTTTTACTATTGCACATAGTTTTTCGCAAAAATGCTGCCAATCGTCGCCATACTGACTTAAACCATGATTAACATAAACTGCGCTTAATTGCAGTTGCGGTATTTCAGCTTTTAGCGCATTCATTATATGCAGTAATACCACCGAATCCACACCACCAGAGAGCGCTACCGTAAATGCGGTTTTGTGCTCATCGGTATAAGGCGTAATGGCATTTTTTACTTGTTGGTATAACGATGTTGTTTGCATGAGTAACCATCAACTTAAATTTAGTAGTGCTCCAAGCTCCAAAGCATTCTAAAACAAAAAAGCCGCAATAGCGGCTTTTTTTCATCAATTTGGTTGTTTTGTTTATCTTAACAATAGCCAAACGACATTAAACGTTTATAGCGTTGATCAAGCATCTCATCCAGTGACAGAGCTTGTAAATCAGCTAAATCGCGCTTAAGTTGATTTTTCAGGTTACGCGCCATACCTTCGTAGTTACGGTGTGCGCCACCTAATGGCTCTTCAACTAAGCTGTTGATCAAATCAAGCTCTTTAACACGCTCAGCGGTTACACCCATCGCTTCTGCAGCAAGAGGTGCTTTATCAGCGCTCTTCCACAAAATTGATGCACAACCTTCTGGTGAAATCACCGAGTAAGTACTGTACTGCAACATGTTAACGCGATCACCTACACCAATGGCTAGAGCACCACCTGAGCCGCCTTCACCAATAACCGTACAAATTGTTGGCACTTTTAATGCTGCCATCACTTTAAGGTTACGTGCGATTGCTTCAGATTGGCCTCGCTCTTCAGCGCCAACACCTGGGTATGCACCTGGGGTGTCGATAAAGGTCATAATTGGCATTTTAAAACGCTCTGCCATTTCCATTAAGCGTAATGCTTTACGGTAACCTTCAGGCTTTGGCATACCAAAGTTGCGTTTAATTTTTTCAGCTGTGTCACGGCCTTTTTGTTGGCCAATAACCATCACTGGTTGACCTTCAAAGCGTGCAACACCGCCTAAAATTGCCGGATCATTCGCAAAAGTACGATCGCCAGCAAACTCGTCAAATTCCGTGAAAATACGCTCGATATAATCTCGAGTATAAGGACGCAACGGATGACGGGCTAACTGAGAAACCTGCCAAGCACCTAATTTAGAGAATATTTCCTCTTTCATTTTAGCGCTTTTCTCTTTTAATCGACTGACTTCCTCTTCTAACTCAAGGTCTAAATCGCCAGCGCGGCTTATATTTTGTAACTCTTCAATTTTTGCTTCTAACTCTGCGATTGGAAGCTCAAAATCAAGATAATTGAGGCTCATGCTCTAAACTACCTAATTAGTTAAATTCTAGTTCTACATCTTGCGCCGCCATTAACGATAACTTATGAATTAAGTCATCACTAGGCGTAACACACCATTCTGTCCCGAGGGTTAACTGTGCCAACGCATCTGGACGCTGATAGTAAACCTTAATCGGACAAGTACCAAACTTATAAGGTTCGAGTACTTTTTGTAATTTATCGAAGAAGTTGGCTTCGATTTGCACCATATTTAGCGTCATTTTAATCGCTTTAATACGTTTTTCGCGCGCTTGCGCGATGGTGCATATGTCTCTGGCGGTCATTGTAATACCACCGGAGAAGTTATCAAAGCTGACCTGTCCAGATATTACCAAGATATTGTTGATTTGCAGCATATCTTGGTACATTTCAAACTGTTCTGGGAATAAGCGTACATCAATACGGGCACTCTTGTCATCTAAAGTTACAAGCCCCCAACGATTTCCCTTTTTATTTACTAGTGTACGTGCAGCTATAACAAGGCCTGCAGCGGTTGATTGCACATCACGATTAGTTGGCTGTAAATCCACTAATTTACCACTGGTGTAATATTTCAGCTCTTTACGATACTGATTTATTGGGTGCCCGGTTAAATATAAGCCTAAGGTTTCTTTTTCCCCATCAAGCCATTGGTTATCAGTCAGTGGCGTGGCTTTTATAAATGCTTGCTCGACTTCATCCGGCTCTGTCGCTAATAAACCAAATAAATCAGTTTGCCCTAACGACTCTGCTTTATGATGCTGATCAGCCGCTTTCATCGCATCTTTTAAGCTTGCCAATAACGTAGCACGCGCTGGTTGCGTTTTCTCGGGACCGAGTTGATCAAGCGCACCGGCGTAAATAAGTTTTTCGGTTACGCGTTTATTGATACGTTTTAAATCTACCCGCGCACAAAAATCGAATAGGTCTTTAAATGGCCCACCGTTACTTCGCGCTTCTAAAATTGCATCTACAGGCGCTTCACCCACGCCTTTGATAGCACCAATACCATAAACAATTTCACCCTTGAGGTTTACTGTAAACTTATAGGCACCAGCATTTACATCAGGCGGTAATAAAGTGAGCTTCATGTTCTCACATTCATCAACCAAGGTGACGATTTTTTCAGTGTTATCCATATCAGCCGACATCACCGCCGCCATAAATTCAGCAGGATAATGGGTTTTCATCCACAGCGTTTGGTACGATACTAACGCATAGGCTGCGGAGTGTGATTTATTGAAACCGTAGCCTGCGAACTTCTCTACCAAGTCGAAGATCTTAATCGCCAGTTCGCCGTCAATGCCGTTATTTCGCGCACCATCTTCAAATGTTGAACGCTGTTTTGCCATCTCTTCTGGCTTTTTCTTACCCATTGCACGACGTAACATATCGGCGCCACCTAGGGTGTAACCTGCCAGTACCTGAGCAATTTGCATTACTTGTTCTTGATACAAGATAATGCCGTAAGTCGGCTCCAAAATAGGCTTTAAGCTTTCGTGTTGATATTGTGCATCTGGATAAGAAATTTCTTCGCGACCAAGTTTTCGGTCGATGAAGTTATCTACCATGCCTGACTGCAATGGCCCGGGACGAAACAAGGCTACCAAGGCGATCATATCTTCAAAGCAATCGGGCTTTAAGCGCCTTACTAAGTCTTTCATACCCCGGGATTCAAGTTGGAATACCGCGGTAGTTTCTGCTCTTAATAGCAGCTCTATACTCTTTTTATCATTCAGTGGAATGGTGTTGATATCTATTGACTCTTTGCCCTCTCGGGTTAAGCGCTCATTAGTCATATCAACTGCCCATTGCAAAATGGTCAGGGTTCGTAGACCTAAGAAGTCAAACTTTACTAATCCGGCGGTCTCTACGTCATTTTTGTCAAACTGAGTAACCGGAAACTTACCTTCATCGTCACAATACAGGGCGGCAAAATCAGTAATTGTAGTCGGTGAAATAACCACACCACCGGCATGTTTACCAGCGTTACGTGTACAGCCTTCAAGGATGCGACACATATCGATTAAGTCTTTTACTTCTGTATCGCCATCGTAAGCTTCTTGCAGGCGTGGCTCAACATCAAACGCTTTTGCCAACGTCATGCCGGGATCGCCTGGGATCAGTTTTGATATACGGTCAACAAATCCGTACGGGTGGCCAAGTACTCGGCCAACATCACGTATTACCGCTTTTGCTGCCATAGTACCAAAAGTAATGATCTGTGATACCGCATCTCGTCCATACAGAGCCGATACGTGATCGATTACTTCATCGCGTCTATCCATACAGAAATCGACGTCGAAATCCGGCATTGATACACGTTCAGGGTTCAAGAAGCGCTCGAAAAGTAAATCAAATTCAAGCGGATCAAGATCGGTAATTTTCAGCGCGTACGCCACTAACGAACCCGCACCTGAACCACGCCCTGGCCCAACTGGAATATTGTTATCTTTACTCCACTGGATGAACTCCATTACGATCAAGAAGTAACCAGGGAAACCCATTTGGTTAATTACATCGAGCTCGATTTGTAAACGCTCGTCGTATTCAACACGTTTTTCTGCTCGGTCCGCTGCATCAGGGAATAAAAACTGTAGGCGCTCTTCAAGACCGTCTCGGGATACTTTCACCAAGAAGTCTTCAATTTTTAATGAGCCGGTTGGATAATCTGGTAAGAAATACGTACCAAGCTGCACCGTCACATTACAGCGTTTGGCGATTTCCACACTGTTTTGCAGCGCTTCTGGGATATCACTAAACAGCTCAGCCATTTGTGCTGGGGTTTTTAAGTACTGCTCTTCAGAGAAGCGCTTTGGTCGGCGTTTATCATCAAGCGTATAGCCGTCAAATATTGCTACACGTATTTCGTGGGCCTCGAAGTTTTCAGGCTTCAAAAATACCACTTCGTTGGTAGCCACCACTGGCAATTGCTCAACGGTTGCAAGCTCAACCGCTAAGTGTAAATAGTCTTCTTCTTGTGTACGCTTAGTACGTATCAACTCAATATAGTAGTTATCACTAAAATGCTGTTTATAAAAACTAACCACCGACTCAACTGTCGCTGGGTTGCCTTTTAATAGCGCTTTACCTAAATCGCCATCTTTGGCACCAGAGAGTAAAATAAGCCCTTCTTTGTGCTCAACTAACCAATCTCGTTCAATAACAGGGCGATGAAATAAATGCCCACGTTGATACGCTTTAGATATTAAAAGGGTAAGATTTTTATAACCGACATTATCTTTAGCTAAAATAACTAACCGACAAGGCCCTTCTGGAAACTCTGGGCTGTGTAACCAAAAATCAGCACCAACAATTGGTTTAATACCCGCATTATGAGCGGTGTCATAAAAGCGCACTAAACCACATAAGTTCATTTGGTCGGTAATGGCCAATGCCGGTAATTGTAATTCCTGCGCTTTGGCGACAATCGGTTTAGTTTTCGCTAAACCATCGACCATTGAAAAGTCTGAATGTACCCGTAAATGCACAAAATCTGGAGCTGCCATTACTTCTCCTGCATCGCCAGTACACGTTGTACTGGTTTAAAGCTTTTACGATGTTCACTAATGGCGCCGTACTGCTCAAGAGCAGCAAAATGTGCCTTGGTTGGGTAGCCTTTATGACCTGCAAAACCATATTCTGGATAGCGTTTATCAAGCTCAATCATTTCATCATCACGGGCAACTTTAGCAATAATGGATGCTGCTGAGATCTCTGCCACTAGACTGTCGCCTTTTATTACGGCTTGTGCCGGCATACTGAGCGCAGGTAGGCGATTGCCATCGACAAATACAAACTCAGGGGTGGTACTTAAGCCTTCAACCGCACGAGTCATTGCCAGCATAGTGGCATGGAGAATATTTAACTCGTCGATTTCTGTGGGGCTACATCGGCCAATGGACCAACACAGCGCTTTTTCTTTGATCTCAATTACCAGTGCTTGGCGTTTTTTATCGGTTAACTTTTTTGAATCCGCAAGACCAGCTATCGGTTTAGCTGGATCGAGGATCACCGCAGCGGTCACTACATCGCCAACTAATGGCCCACGGCCGACTTCGTCAACGCCAGCGATAAAGCTGAGGTTAGGTCGTTCAATTTGCATCTATAATCTCCGCAACAGCAGTGGCTGCTTGCTCACTAGCATTTAAGCGTATTTGCTGGTGAATGGCTAAAAAACGCGCTTTCAACTCGCGATTATCACTATTTAGCATTGGTTCAAGGGCGTTCGTTAGGTTTTCAACGCTGCAATCATGCTGCATAAATTCAGGCACTAGCTCTTCGTCAGCTAATAAGTTTGGTAACGAAAAGTATTTAATATTAAAAGTGAATAAACTTTTAAAAATCCAATAACTTAGGGCTTTTATTTTATAGCCAACCACCATAGGTTTTTTATAAAGCATCCCTTCCAGGGTCGCGGTACCTGATGCAATTAAAATCACATCTGCCGCTTGCATTGCAAGGTTCGATTGCCCATCCAACAACTGAATATTTAGTTGTGGCGCTGTAGCTGCCAAAATAGCACTAAATTGTGCTTTGCGTTGCTCATTTACTAATGGCACCACTATTTTTAAATCAGGATTTTTAGCTTGTAGCCCGGCCGCTGTTTTAAGGTAAGTTTCACTAAGCAACCCTACTTCTGAGCCTCGACTACCTGGCAATAATGCCAGTACTTTATCATCAAGGCTTAAACCCAATTGTTGACGCGCTGCGCTGTCGTCATGCTCAAGGGCAATATCATCAGCCAGTGTATGGCCAACAAAAGTACATGGCACATTATGTTTATCGTAAAATGCTTTTTCAAACGGTAATAAAGCCAGCACCATATTGGTTGCAGCGCTGATTTTGTGAATACGTTTTTCTCGCCATGCCCACACTGATGGACTTACATATTGAATCGTTTTAATACCAGCATCTTTTAACGGCTTTTCAACCCGTAAATTAAAGTCAGGTGCATCAATACCGATATAAACGTCTGGCGGGTTATCAATAAAGTGTTGGACTAGTTGCTTGCGAATTTTTAATAACCGCGGTAATCGGCCTAGCACTTCCACTAAGCCCATTACAGCTAACTCTTCCATATCAAATAAGCTACTACAGCCTTGCGCCTGCATTTTCGGCCCTGCAATACCTTCAAAAATGGCATCAGGGTAGCGCTGTTTCAATGCTTTAATTAGGCCTTCACCTAAAATATCACCAGAGAGCTCTCCAACTACAATCGCTATACGTAGTGGCTGTTTATCTTTATTCATGGCTGTTTTTTATTCACAAGTCAACAAGACGGTCATAGGCAGTAGTCTAGCTTGTTTTACTGCGCGATTAAATGACACACCCTGAATAAATTAGAGAAACCTTCACCAACGTACCTTTACTGATACAACCAGAACTATTTGCCTGTTTTTCAAACATATATTGGTAAATAGTTAAGCTCTGTGTTTCACTAACTAAAGCTGATTAAAAAGCGTCGCATTAATCATAATGGGGTAATATTTATCCATGTTGTGATTGACAATAATTAACCAAAAGAGAATAATGCATGAGGTTTCAATAATTACTGAAACTTCATTAACTAACTTTTGCTTACTTTATTTGTTTTGTGACTCGCCCGCACATACAAGGAGCTATAAAAAATGATAGATGAAACCTTTGTGGATCTATCGCGATTACAGTTTGCTGTCACCGCCCTGTTTCACTTTTTATTTGTACCACTGACTCTAGGTATGACCTGGATTTTAGTGATCATGGAGTCGGTTTATGTAATGACCGGCCGAGAAATCTACCGTGATATGACCAAGTTTTGGGGTAAACTATTTGGCATTAACTTCGCCATTGGTGTAGCCACAGGCCTTACCATGGAGTTTGAATTTGGTACTAACTGGTCTTATTACTCTCATTATGTGGGCGATGTATTTGGCGCTCCCCTTGCGATAGAAGGGTTAATGGCATTCTTTTTAGAATCGACCTTTGTGGGTATGTTCTTTTTAGGCTGGGAGCGGCTCAGTAAACGCCAGCATTTAGGTGCAACCTTTTTAATGGCTATTGGTACTAATATGTCTGCGCTGTGGATATTAGTCGCTAATGGTTGGATGCAAAACCCTGTCGGTGCTGAATTTAACTATCAAACTATGCGCATGGAAATGACGAGTTTTGCCGAGCTTGTGTTTAACCCTGTCGCACAAGTTAAGTTTATTCATACTGTGTCTGCGGGCTATGTTGCCGCATCCATGTTCGTATTGGGGATCAGTAGTTGGTATATCCTTAAGGGCCGTGATCTCGCTTTTGCAAAACGCTCTTTTTCAGTCGCTAGCGGCTTTGGTTTAGCCTCAGTATTGTGTGTTATTTTACTTGGCGATGAATCAGGCTATGAAGTCGGTGAAGTACAAAAAGTAAAACTGGCAACCATTGAAGCTGAATGGCACACCGAGGAAGCACCCGCTGCGTTTACGTTAGTTGGGATCCCTGATTCCGATAAACAAGTGACCCATGCTGCCGTTAAAATCCCGTATGCACTAGGCTTAATAGCGACCCGCTCGCTAGATGAGCAAGTCATCGGCATTAATGATTTAGAAAAACAACACGAAGTGCGTATTCGTAACGGTATGATCGCTTATAAATACCTTGAAAAACTGCGCAGTGGTGATGACTCAGCTGAGAATATTGCTAAGTTTGACACCCTCAAAGCTGATTTAGGCTACGGCTTATTGTTAAAGCGTTATACACCAAATGTAGTGGATGCAACTGAAGCACAAATTCAGCAAGCCGTTAAAGATTCGTTCCCTCAAGTAGGCCCGATGTTTTGGTCATTTAGGATCATGGTTGGCTGTGGTGTGATTATGCTGGGCGTATTTGTATTGTCTTTTTATTACAATGCACATCGTGTGATTGAACAGAAACGTTGGTTATTGTGGGCTGCGGTGTGGAGTATTCCTCTACCTTGGATAGCAATCGAGTTTGGCTGGATAGTTGCAGAGTATGGCCGTCAGCCGTGGGCAATCTCTGAAATACTGCCGACCTTTTTAGCGACCTCGTCACTGACTGTCAATGATATTTTAATAAGCTTAACCGGCTTTATCGTATTCTACACCGGCCTTGCTATTGTCGAAGGCTGGCTGATGCTGCGATTTGTTAAAATAGGACCAAGTTCATTGCACACTGGTAAATATCACTTTGAACATTTAGATGACCATACTAATGGCGACCAAATAACTGACGAGCAAGGAGCAAAATCATGATTTTCGATTATGAAACGTTAAAGTTACTTTGGTGGGTTATCATCGGCGTATTGTTAATTGGTTTTGCAATCACCGATGGTATGGACATGGGCGTGGCTATGCTTATCAAGTTAGTTGGTAAAACCGACAGTGAACGCCGTGTGGTGATCAATACGGTAGGTCCACACTGGGATGGTAACCAAGTATGGTTTATCACCGCAGGTGGTGCCTTATTTGCAGCGTGGCCGATGGTTTATGCGGCTGCATTTTCGGGCTTTTACTTTGCTATGATGTTGGTATTGTTTGCCTTATTTTTTAGACCTTTGGGTTTTGACTATCGCAGCAAAATTGACTCTCCACGCTGGCGTAACAATTGGGATTGGGGCTTATTTGCTGGCAGTGCCATTCCTGCTCTGGTATTTGGCGTGGCCTTTGGCAATCTGTTTTTAGGTGTGCCATTTAGTATTGATGAATACCTTAGAACCAGCTACCAAGGATCTTTCTTTGCATTATTAAATCCATTTGCCTTATTAGCCGGCTTGATCAGCGTAACTATGTTACTTGCCCATGGCGGTATGTGGTTACAGCTGCGTACAGACAGTGATGTTGCTCGTCGCTCAGCGCAATATGGTCGTTATGCACTGTTAGCATTCATCGTGTTATTTGCTGTTGCAGGTATTTGGATTGCTAATCTTGATGGTTACCAAATAATCTCGATGGGTGATACGCAAGGCTTTGCAAACCCACTAGATAAAACAGTAACCACCTCTGCAGGTGCTTGGTTAAACAATTATCAACAAATGCCTTTAACTATGCTGTTCCCTGCGGTCGCTTTTTTAATGGCTGCATTAGCGTGGATATGTTCAAAAATTAATAGACCGGGGCTGGCATTAATAGCAACAAGCTTAATGCTTGGCGGTGTGATCATGACGGCTGGAATGTCTTTATTCCCATTTATTATGCCATCAAGTAATCACCCTGATATTAGTTTAACAATATGGGATGCGGTTTCTAGCCATAGAACATTGAATGTAATGTTTATTGCAGTAAGTATTTTTGTGCCACTTATTTTACTTTACACCACATGGTGTTATGTGAAAATGTGGCGCAAAGTAACCGTAGAAGAAATTGAAAATAACAGCCATGGCAGTTACTAAGGAGATTTGATCTATGTGGTATTTTGCTTGGATACTCGGTGTTTTATTAGCCTGTACGTTAGGTGTGATCAACGTTATGTGGTACGAATTTGGCCAGAACAAAGACAGTATCGCTGACGACGAACAAGAATTACACGATAGGCTTAATCGCCAAAATGACGACTAACCCCCGACCAAATCGCGCGCAGCAAACTTCGCTGCGCGCGTTTTTAAAAACGCATTCCAATCACGCTGGCAGTCTTTTAAAAATCAGTATTGCGCTAGGAACATTTAACGCATTATTGATGATTGCCAGTGCTTATTTAGTGGCACGATCAATTCATTTAGTGATGTTTGAACACGCCAATTTAGCCACTATTACCCCTTTACTTTGGCCATTAGCAGCATTGATTTTAGGGCGCGGAATATTGCTTGGATTTTCGCAGCGCATAAGTGCCCAAGCCGCACTTAAAATTAAAACTGCTATGCGCCATACTTTACTCGAGAAACTCACCTTACTTGGGCCAAGTTATATTGAACAACAAGGTCATGGCGCGACTTTAAACACCCTACATAATGGTGTTGAAGCACTGCACGATTATTATGCTAATTATTTACCGAGCGTGGCTTACAGTGCGCTTATTCCTTTGGCTATCCTGATGGTGATTTTTCCTACCGATTGGAAAGCTGGGTTGATTTTTTTATTCACCGCCCCTCTAATTCCGTTTTTTATGATTTTGGTTGGCCACAAAGCAGAACAACTGAATCAACAACGTTGGCAACAACTAGCTGTGTTAGGTAATTACTTTTTTGACCGCTTACAAGGCTTAACCCAACTAAAGTTATTTAATGCGACTACGCGCGAACTAAAGCAAATTGCCAAAATTTCCGATGACTTTCGCCATGCGACTTTAAACGTATTAAAAATCGCATTTTTATCATCTTTCGCACTCGAATTTTTAGCGACCATTAGTGTCGCGTTAGTAGCGGTGATAATCGGTTTTCGGTTGTTTTTTGGTACCTTAGATTTTTCGACCGGCTTTGTTGTACTGTTACTTGCTCCGGAGTTTTATTTACCGCTGCGCCAACTCGGCAGCCATTACCATGCCCGATTAGAAGGGATTAGTGCCGCCGCTGATATGCTAAAAATATTAAATGAGCCACTCCCTGCTAAGGATCTTGAGAACATACAACCAAATACTCAAAATAGCTTAAACTTACCAAGTATCGAACAACTCAATATTGATAATTTAAATTTTCATTACCCACAAAGTAATGAAGGCGTTAACAATATAAACCTAACATTTGCAGGCACAGGCCTGTATGCCATCGTTGGTCAAAGTGGTGCTGGTAAAAGCACCTTACTCGATTGTTTATTAGGGTTTCATCCTCAGGTGATCGGTGCTGTTACGGTAAATCAACAACAATTAGCCGCATCACACATTAAGCAATGGCAGCAACATATTGCCTGGATCCCACAACAACCTACTTTATTGTTTAACAGTATCAAAGCTAACTTACTATTGGCCAAACCGGATGCCACACTCACGCAGCTAGAAACTGCAGCAGAGCAAGCTGGTGCACTTGAGTTTATCAATCAATTACCAGAGGGCTTTGACACTCAAATTGGTGAACAAGGCGAAGGACTCTCAGGCGGGCAAAAGCAGCGGATCGCTTTAGCTCGGGCATTTTTAAAACAAGCGCCAATTTTGATCCTTGATGAGCCAACCGCACACCTCGATAGCCAAACTGAGCAACAGGTGCAAGCGGCTATCAATCATTATGCACAGCAACATCTCGTTGTGGTGATAGCCCATCGCTTAAATACCATTGCACAAGCTAAACAAGTTATTGTAATGAAAGATGGTGCTGTTATTGAGCAAGGTAGCTTTAAAACCCTCATCGATAACCAAGGCGCGCTGTTTGATTTAGTGCATGCAAGGAGTAAACAGCATGACTAATTTTTTACGTTTATTAAAACTGTGTAGACCGCACCTAGGTGCAATGCTGTTAGGGGCATTTTTAGCAACCTTAACAGTACTGGCAAACGTTGGCTTATTGGCTATTTCTGGTTGGTTTTTAGCCGCCATGGCTGCAGCTGGCTTGGCTGGCACGCAAATGAATTACTTCACACCAGCCGGCACAATTAGATTTTTGGCAATCGTAAGAACCGCCTCTCGTTACGGCGAGCGATTGGTAACCCACAACGCCACCTTTTTATTATTAAGTGAAATTCGTGTCAGTGTTTTTAACACGCTAAGCCAGCTAAGCAATGTTGATTTAGCCATGAGCCGCAGCGCCGATCTATTTAACCGCATGCAAAATGATGTTGAAGCGCTCGATAAATTTTACTTAAACGTATTATTACCGATGATTGTTGCGCTAATCAGCGTGCCAATTGTGGTTGCAATTATGGCAGCCTACAACAGTAATGTTGCGCTACTATGCTTTACTGCACTCTTAATAGTAGGCGTTGCCCTACCGCTCATACTAAGTAAACAACTTCAGCAAACTGCCAACCTCGAAACTCACTATTCGGCGACTTTACGTGCTGAATTATCAGATACCCTAAGTGGCTTACGAGAGCTGGCTATCTATCAAGCCACCGAGCAACAAATTGAGCAATGTCGGGCAGCCAGTGAACGCTATAATCGGCAACTATTTGTTCGCCATAGCGCCGAAGCACATAGTAATGGCGTATCACTATTAATAGTACAACTGAGTATGCTCGGTGCCATTGTGATAATTGCACCGCTAGTTTACAGCGGAGCTATGGCCAATGTTGAACTGGCAATGCTTAGTTTATTTGTGCTTGCTAGTTTTGAAACGGTGCTAACGCTGCCAAATGCGTTTATTCAATTGCCCGTAGCGCTAAGCGCTGCAAAGCGTATTTTTGATTTAGAAGATAAACTGCGCCCTGAAACTACAAGCGTTCAGGAGTCGTTATCAGTGCAACCTGTAGGGCTTGAATTTAAAGATCTTAGTTATTGTTACCACGGCGATACTTTT
The DNA here is from genome assembly GCF_014163545.1 of Pseudoalteromonas sp. SR45-6. NCBI lineage: Bacteria > Pseudomonadati > Pseudomonadota > Gammaproteobacteria > Alteromonadales > Pseudoalteromonadaceae > Pseudoalteromonas > Pseudoalteromonas sp. SR45-6. The sequence goes on along the minus strand of NZ_JACJDM010000047.1, from coordinate 15,333 downwards.
GCGCTTAACAACTTAAGTTTTGCTATTGAGCCACTGCAAAAAGTCGCGATTGTGGGGCAAAGCGGCAGTGGGAAAAGTACGCTGGTTAATTTACTCAGTGGTTTATGGCCACAGCAAAATGGTGAGATAAATCTAACTTCAGCAGACAAAACCATAGCAATTAACACGATCAGTCAACAAAATCGCTGCGAACTGATTAACATAGTCGCACAACAACATCATATTTTTGATGGCACCATTGCTGAAAACTTACGCTATGCGGCGCCCTCAGCAACTAAACAACAAATGCGCACAGCCTGTCAACAAGCACAGTTAGGTGATTGGCTTAGCGAGTTAAAACTAGGATTAGACACCCGCTTAGGCACAGGTGGCAGAAGTTTGTCGCGTGGGCAATCGCGGCGTTTAGCGTTAGCGCAAGCCTTACTCAGAGCACCGGCTATTTTAGTGCTTGATGAGCCAACCGAAGGCCTCGACAATCAATCGAAGCATCAAGTTATGGATGCGATATTAACCAGCATGGGGCACTGTACTGTGATCAGCATAACTCACGACCCTGCCTTACTTGCCAATATGGATAACGTAATTTGGTTAGAGCAAGGGCAAATAAAAGCGATTGCAACGCATCAGCAACTATTAGCAGAGCAACCTGAGTACGTGAACTTGATCACACGCTTTTAATCAATTACTTCAACGGTTACGTTAATAACGCCCGAGCTTGGCTCTGCGAGTTGCTCAAACGCATGCTTTGTTAAATCGATGATACGGCCGCGAATAAAAGGACCGCGATCATTCACTCTAACGACCACTGAACGGTTATTTGCTGTGTTTGTGACTTTAACTTTGCTGTTAAAAGGGAGCTGTTTGTGCGCCGCAGTCATGGCTTGTTGGTCAAACTTTTCACCACTAGCGGTCAGCCGACCATGGTATTTATCGGCATAAAAGCTAGCATTTCCCTGCTCACGAATACCTGTGCTTGTTGCAGAATAGTTTGTCTGCGAGCTACTACAGCCAGCTAAAATAGCCAGTGATAAGCTAATTAAAAGTGCTTTAATCAAAATTCAACGCTCCCTTAGAATGCATGAAGGTAGCAGGTATCAACTGAGCTGCAACTGAATTAAAGTAAATACAAAACAGTGAATACAAAAAAGCCACCAAGTTAACTTAATAACTGGTGGCTTTTATACACTGCATAAACGAATTAACGAATTAACGAATAATACCGCGTTCAGAATTTTTCACAAAATCAACCATTAACTGTACTGCTGGGTACTTAGCGGCATCATCAGCAAGCGCTGCAATTGCCTCTTCAACACCTAAACTCTTGCGGTATAGTGTTTTATAAGCACGACGTGTTGCCATTACTTCATCGCTTTCAAAGCCACGGCGCTTCATGCCTTCAGTATTAATTGCAACAGGACCTGCTGGCGTACCTATAGTTGTTACAAACGGCGGCACATCTTTGTTCACGCCAGAGTACATACCAACAAAGGCATGTGCCCCCACTTTACAAAACTGATGAATACCTGAATTGCCCGCTAAGATAACCCAGTCACCAATATGTACATGGCCTGCAACAGATGCATTATTAGCAAAAATAACGTTATCGCCAATCACCGCATCATGGGCTACGTGAGTGTAAGCCATAAATAAGTTATTGCTGCCAATCTTAGTCACACCTTGGTCTTGAATTGTACCTCGGTGGATGGTAGCGCATTCACGAATAACATTGTTATCGCCAATGATAAGTGTGGTTGGCTCATTATTATATTTTTTGTCTTGGCAGGCTTCACCTACAGACGCAAATTGAAATATATGATTGCCTGAACCTATTGTTGACGGACCTTTGACCACAACATGAGATTCGATAATGCAATTGTCACCAATAACCACATCGTTGCCAATGTAGCTATACGGGCCAACCGATACATTATTACCTAACTTTGCACCTGGTTCGATTATCGCTGTAGGATGGATCACAATTAAAGCTCTCTTCTCGCACACATGATTTCGGCACTACATACTATTTTGCCATCAACTTTTGCTTCTGCTGCAAACTTCCAAATATTACGACGCTCTTTTAAAAATTGAACGTGTAAATGCATGGTGTCACCAGGCGTTACAGGTTGTTTAAAGCGCGCATTATCTATCGCTGCAAATAAATATAGTTCATTTTCACTGCGATTCTCGACAGTTTTAAACCCCAATAAACCGGTTGCCTGTGCCATGGCTTCTAAAATTAATACACCAGGAAAAATTGGCTGGTTAGGGAAATGGCCGGTAAAAATCGGTTCATTAAAAGTTACGTTCTTAATTGCATGTAATGATTCACCTGGGGTGTAATCAAGTACACGGTCAACTAGTAGCATCGGGTAACGATGCGGAAGTAAGCTTAAAATTTCTTGTATATCAAGGCTATTTAATTCGTTTGCCAAAATAGCATCCTTATTAATTATCAACGTTTAATGACTTAGTCAGAGTCTCTAGCGCTTTAAGGCGAACTTTCATCTCTGGCAAATTACGGAAATGGGCAATGTTTCGGCGCCACTCTTTATTTGAAGAGTGTGGAAGTCCTGAGGAATAAATACCAGGTTTCGTAATCGCTTTAGTCACCATGCTCATACCCGTAAGTATAACACCATCACAGATATCTATGTGACCATTTATGCCGACAAGCCCGGCAATCTGGCAATTTTTACCAATAGTTGTACTACCTGCTATCACGGTACAGCCAGCAATTGCTGTGCCTGAACCAATTTCAACATTATGGGCAATTTGACATTGGTTATCAATAATCACATTGCTGTGAATAATCGTGTCATCAATTGCACCACGGTCAACCGTAGCACCAGCGCCAATTTCAACCTTGTCACCTATAATAACGCGACCAAGCTGAGGAATTTTTATCCATTGGCCTTTATCATTTGCATAACCAAAGCCATCACTGCCGATTACGCTACTTGATTGAAATAAGCAATCACTACCAATTTCTACATCGTGATAAACACTGACATTTGCCCACAGTTTTGTGCCATTGCCAATTTTTGTGTTTTCACCAATAAAGCAATTAGCGCCTATTTGCGCGTTATCACCAATTACCGCTCCGGCTTCAATCACCGCATTAGCTGCAATAGCGGCTGTGCTTGCAACTGTAGCATCAGGATGAACCACCGCACTTGGGTGAATACCTGGTGACGCTGAGCGTGGCGTTGTATCGAGTAACTGGGCTAATTTCGCGTAGCAAACATAGGGGTTAACCACTATGAGCTTATTACCTTGATAATACTCTGCGTCTGCGGCAGATAGGATCACTGCCCCCGCCTTAGTATCACTAAGTTGTGAGCGATATTTCTTATTCGCTAAAAATGCAATATGCCCAGACTGGGCATTTGCAAGTGTAGCAATTTTTGAGATTTCCCAAGCGCCATCACCGTCAAGCGTGGCGCCTAGAAGTTCCGCAATCTGCGAAAGCGTATAATTATGCATATATCAGTTCTATTGCTTACTTACTTTATCAACAACTTTACTTGATAAATCAACGACCGTTTTAGGGTTAAAGTAGATAGTAGTATCTTTAACTTTAACTTCATCGTACTTACCATCTTTAGCAATATCTTCGATTGCTTTGATAATAATACCTTGAACTTTAGCTAGTTCTTGGTTTTGACGAGTTTTAATTTCTTGCTCTAAAGGACGACCTTTTTCAGCAAGATTTTTTTGCATGCCTTCCACTTTTTCACGCAACGCATCTTTTTGCGCTTGGCTCATTGTAGTGCTTTCACGCTTGAATTTTTCTGCTTCAAAGCGGATATCGCCCTGTAGCTTTTCAAGTTCTTGACGACGCTCAGCAAATTCAGCTTGCAGTGTTTGCTCAACTTTTGCCATTTGTGGGATTTGCTTATAGATTTCTTGCATATCTACAATACCAACTTTATGTGCAAAAGCACTTGCAGAAGTACCCATCATAAGTGTTGCTAAAATGGCAATTGCCGATGATTTAAATGATTTTTTCACAAAAAACTCCTTTAGAATGTATTACTAATGTTAAAGCTGATGGTCTTCGTATCGTCATCTTCTTCTTGTTGCAATGGATACGCAAAACTAATCAACATTGGACCCATTGGGGAGATCCACTGTAATGATAAACCGGTTGATACCCTAAAGCGCATCGGATCTGAATAATCCTCAAGCTTAGCGCGTTCGTCCGGACCTAAATTTTTATAACGGTCAACGTTAAATTCAGTGTCCCATACGTTTGCAGCATCAACAAAGAAACTAGTACGTACAGAACTGGTATTATCTTCATCCAAAAATGGGGTTGGCACAATTAACTCCATGCCTGCAACCGCTTTGGCATTACCACCGATACGTCCTCGCTGTGTTAACACATCAAACTCTGGCGAGCCGCCTATATTGCCTGTTAGACTACCATCTGGCAATGAATTGCCTGGAATTACTTGTGGTGTACGCGATATTGCACGCGGCAAAATAGTATTACGGTCAAAACCACGTAATTCCATTTCGGTTATACGGAAATACTCTTGGAATGGTAATGTTTGATCGTAACCATTGGTTGTGCCATAACCGTTACCATAGCCAAATGCAGCACGGGTTGAGAATACCCAACGGTGGTTATTAGTAAGTGGCCAATAAAAACGCGAGTCGTAATTTACCTTAAAGTAAGTTAAATCAGAGTTTGGCGTAGTACCGGTTAAGTTTAATGTTTGACGCGAACCTGCCGTTGGGAATAAACCACGGTTTACTGTCACACGAGACCAACCAACGCTGAGTTCGTATTTAGTAAAATCAAATCCTTCATCCGGGTTATTCGGATCTAAGAAGGTCTCACGCATAACACGAGTTTGCTCATATTCAGCAATCTCAGATAATTCTTCTTGGATCCAACGTACACCAAAGTTGATACGGTTTACCGCATCAATTGGGAAGCCTATATTTGTACCAATGCCGTAGCTTTTTGATTTGTAATCGATGAGGCTAAACTTACTTGCATCGTAATTACTGTAGAAAATACTACTGCCTTGCGACACACCATCTGGGGTGAAGTAAGGGTCGGTATACGATAAACTAACACGTTCTGAACCACGCGAAGTATTGATGTTAAAGCCAATCTGGTTACCCGTACCTAAGAAGTTAGATTCAGTCACACCGATATTAAATTGCAGACCTAAGTAAGAACCATAAGCAAGACCTGCGTTAAAGCTACCAGCTGATTGCTCTTTAACGGTAAAATCGACATCAACTTGGTCATCTATACCAGGGACTGGCACAACATTAAAATCAACACTTTCCATGTAAGGAAGACGTTGAATTTGTAGCTTTGAACGCTCAAGGTTCTGATTCGATAACCATGCGCCTTCCAGCTGGGTCATTTCACGACGTAATACTTCATCTGCGGTATTTTGGTTACCACCAACAATAATACGACGCACATAAACACGCTGACCAGGATTAACTGAGAGTGTTAACTGAACTTCTTTGGTTTCGTCATCAATTTCAGGAATGGTGCGAACTTCCGCATTCGCATAACCGAAACGCGCTAAATAACTTTTGATAAATTCTTCAGATGAGGTAACCACTGAGCCATTATAAAGTTCACCGGCACGCAGTGGAATAACACTTTTGATCAGTTCTTCACGGCCAAGTAGATCACCAATGAAGTCAAAGCCTTTCACTTTGTATTTAACGCCTTCGGTGATGTTAGCTGTTACATACACAGATTCACGTTCAGGACTTACTGATACTTGTGTTGAGTCAATATTAAAACGTAAGTAACCACGGTCTAAATAATAACTACGAATTTTCTCGAGATCGCCTTCAATGGTTTGTTTCTGGTAGCGATCGCTGCCCATAAACTGCCACCAAGGTAAATCTTGTTGTGACTCAGCAAGTGCTAACAAGTCTTCATCACTAAACAATTCGTTACCAACTAAGTTGATCTGACGGATAGATGCGGCATCACCTTCATCAAACTTAAGTTTTAGCTTAACGCGGTTACGCGGTAACTTAGTGATACTGACATCAATTTTAGCGTTGTATTTACCAATACTGTGGAAAAACTCTATTAAGCCTTTCTCGATGTTATCAACCACAGTTTTATCCAGTGGTTCACCTTGGCGAATATCTTGCTGATCAAGCGACTGATTAAGCTGCTCGTCTTTAATGTCTTTATTACCTTCAAACTCAATAACACTAATTGTTGGGCGCTCTGTTACTCTAAAAATAACATTATTGCCATCACGTAGTGCCTTGATATTGTCGAAGTGACCTGAGTTATACAAAGACTTAATCGTTTTTGAAATTGTATAGTCATCAACACTATCACCCACGTTAATAGGAATATGTGTTAATGCTGCTCCCAACGCTACGCGCTGCAAACCTTCAACTTTTAAATCGTCAACAATAAAGGAGTTTTGGCCTAGGGCTGCAAAGCTAGCACCTAATAAACTTGTTACTGCCAAATGTTTTTTTATAGCCATTTTATTATCTTTATCCTTTACAACGGTATTACCGCTCAACACCTTAAAATTATACTTTAGCGGTGTTTTACAATCGTGTTTTAATTCGAGACTGTCGCAATTGCTTACAATCGCGATACATCATTGAACAAAGCGAAACATGTAAGAAAAATGAGTAGCAAGGCACCCACTTTAAAACCAAATTCTTGTGTCTTTTCAGAGACCGGCTTTTTACGAAAAAGTTCAATTATGTAATACATTAAGTGCCCACCATCAAGCACTGGTAAGGGCAATAAATTAAATACGCCCAAGTTTACACTTATCAATGCTAAGAAGCCTAAAAACGCCACTAAGCCATAGCTTACGCTAGTTCCCGCCCCTACAGCAATACCAACTGGACCACTTAAATTCTTCACTGATACTTGACCAGTAATTAAGTTACCAATCATATCAAAACTTAGGCTGATCAAGCGCCATGTTTCAGTTACGCCCAGCACCATACTATCGAGTGGGCCATAATGTCTAGTTTCAATGTAACCATCTGGCCATTTTTCAACCACCGGTGCTACACCTAAAAAGCCTTGTAGCAAGCCATCACTATTACGTTGTCCTTTCGGGGTAACATTTAGCAGTTCTATACTATCTTGTCTTTTTACACTAAATTGTAATGATTTGTTAGCGGATTGCTGAATAACATTAACTAACTGCGTCCAACTGGTTATTGTTTCACCATTTACGGCGATAATTTCATCGCCTGCTTGTAAATTAGCGTCTGCTGCAGCAGAGTTTGGCGAAATTGTAGCAACGGTTAAAGTAGCCTGCGGACGAAACGGCACAATACCTAATGAAGCTAATGGTGGCACATCTTGTTGATCAAGTTTCCAACCATCAATATCAAGCATTTTAACCTGTTCTTGAAATTGCTCGTCACGCACGGTAACAGCAACACTTTTATCACCTAGGCTGGCCATTAATGCAAACGTAGCATCTTGCCAAGTCGCAATATTAGCATCGCCAATTTTTACAATTTGTTGACTAGGCATAATACCGGCCTGCTCAGCGCGGCTACCCTCATTTACTGAGCCTACCACCGGCTTCACCGATTGAACCCCAACCATGTACATCGCAGCTAAAGCAAAGATAGCAAATATAAAGTTAGCCAGCGGCCCTGCCGCTACAATCGCGATACGCGCTTGTACTGACTTGGCATTAAATGATAAGTGGCGTTGGTCAGCGGGCACCTCATCAACACGTTCATCAAGCATTTTCACGTAGCCGCCTAAAGGAATTGCTGCAATAACATATTCAGTGTCGTGTTTATCGTGCCATTTTATTAGCGGTTTACCAAAGCCAATAGAAAACCTTAACACCTTCACACCCGCTTTGCGGGCAACCCAAAAATGGCCATATTCATGCACTGTTACTAAAATTCCCAGCGCTAGAATAAAAGAACCTAAATTCCACAGAAAATCGAACATATTAGCGTACTACCTTTGCAATGAGTTGCGTCGCTTGAAGTCGAGCTAAACGGTCACATTCAAGAATTTCATCGAGCGTGTGTACGTTTACATCAACCGTTGTGTCTAATGTTTGTGCATTAATGCGGTATATATCAGTAAAGCCTATCTGCCCTTGTAAAAATGCCTGCACAGCAATTTCATTGGCAGCATTAACTGTCGTTGTAGCACCTTGTCCAGCATTACACGCAGCAATAGCTAATTGTAAATTGGGATAGCGGGCAAAATCTGGTTTCGTAAAAGTAAAATCAGCAAGCTGTGAAAAATCCAGTGGTGTTACTCCAGCATCAATACGCTGTGGGTATGCTAAAGCATGAGCAATCGGTGTACGCATATCTGGATTCCCCATTTGCGCTAGCACCGAGCCATCTTGGTATTGCACCATTGAATGAATAATACTTTGCGGGTGAATGACCACTTCAATATCGTTTGCCTGGCAGTTAAATAGCCATTTAGCCTCAATAAACTCAAGGCCTTTATTCATCATAGTGGCTGAATCAACAGATATCTTTTGTCCCATCGACCAATTTGGATGCGCCACAGCTTGTGCCACAGTAACGTCTTTTAAAGAGGCAATATCACACGTTAAAAAAGGCCCACCAGAACCGGTAAGTAAAATTTTACTTACCCCATGTTCATGTAACTGTGCATTAGTTTTAGAGCCTTGCAGTGCACTTGGCAGGCACTGGAATATGGCATTATGTTCACTGTCAATCGGTAGTAAAGTGGCTTTATGTTGTTTTACTTTATCAATAAACAACTGACCTGACATGACTAAAGATTCTTTATTCGCCAGTAATACTTTTTTACCTGCTTCTACCGCACTGAGTGTAGGTATGAGCCCCGCTGCACCAACAATCGCCGACATTACCGCGTCAACGTCTGGGTGAGCGGCCAGTTCACTCATGGCGGCAATGCCACTGCGGATCACTGTTTTGCAGCCACTGCCCGATAAGTGTTGGCTTAACTTAGCTGCAGCGCTGTCATCTGCCATCACTGCAAAGCGTGGTTGATGAGCAATACACAATTGCGCCATCAATTCACTATTATTACCTGCCGCAAGTGCAAATACAGCAAACTGTTCTTGATTACGCGCAACAACATCTAAGGTACTTAAACCAATGGAACCTGTCGCGCCGAGAATGACGAGTTGTTGTCTACAACTCATAAACTAAGTGTCCATGCATAGCACAACACAAAAATGGGGGCTGCAGCAGTTAGGCTGTCAAGGCGATCTAAAATCCCCCCATGGCCAGGCAAACATGAGCCACTATCTTTAAGACCAGCTTCGCGTTTAAACATACTTTCGAGTAAGTCGCCAATAGCTGAGAATAACGCGATGAATACAGTCATAATCGCGTAAATTGGCCAAACAGACATATCTACATTGGTAAAATGACAAAACGCTAAAACAAAAATTACCGCAGCAACTAAGCCACCAGCTAAACCTTCAATGGTTTTATTAGGGCTCACTTTTGGCATTAACTTATGCTTGCCAAAGTTTTTACCCGTAAAGTATGCACCAATGTCAGCACTCCATACGATCCCCAGTACCACTAAAATAAGCATCGAACCAAAGTGCGTTGATTGCTCATAGTTAGCACTGCGCAGTGTATTAAGCGCAAGCCACAGCGGTACTAAGGTGAGAATACCGGCAATAGCGCGCATAACCACTCCTTCGTTCCATGCTTTAGCCATTGCTGGGTAGCGCCACACTAGGTAGGTGGCTACAATCCACCACGAAAATGACAGTGTGAATATATAATTTGCGTCTCCTACGAGCTGGCCGTCGACCCACAGTCCATCAATTGGCCAATGCCAATTAAGCAGTACCAGTAACAAGCCAATAAACGTCACAAACGAAAAACGTTTAACTTTATCGCATAACCCCATAAATGCCGACCATTCCCACGCGCCTAATAAAACAATCGCGCCAGCGATGTAACTAAACAATGTAAGAGGTGTATAAAAAACCAACACCAGTGCCAAAGGCGCTAGCACTAAAGAGGTTAAAATTCGTTGTTTTAGCAAAGTGTTACCCTTTTTAATTAGGTTTCAGCGAGTAATTGTTTTATTTGTTCGCCAGTACAACCAAACCGTCGCTCTCTGGCAACGTAACAAGCGATAGCATCAGCAAAAGCTGCTTCATTGAAGTCAGGCCAAAGCGTATCGGTAAAGTAAAGTTCAGCATAAGCAGCTTGCCATAATAAAAAGTTGCTTATGCGTAAATCGCCACCAGTACGGATCAACAAGTCAGGTTCAGCCTGATCTTGCATACTCATATGGGCGGCTAAATCGTGCTCTGTAATATCATCAGGGTTTAACGTCCCTGCAGCAATCAGCTTACCTAATTGCTTTGCAGCATTTGTTATATCCCATCGACCACCATAATTTGCCGCTACATTCAGTTGCAAACCAGTATTATTAGCCGTTAATTCATGTGCTGCATCAACCTTGCTGCGCAAAGTATCTGAAAAACGAGATAAGTCACCAATAATGGTTAACTTAACATTATTTTTGTGTAGCTTTTTAACTTCCTTACTCAGCACAAACAAAAACAGCTCCATCAAGGTACTGACTTCATCTTCGGGGCGATGCCAGTTTTCACTACTAAAAGCGAATAGAGTCAATGACTCTATTCCTAATTTAGTACAAAACTGCACAGACTGACGAACCGCATCCACGCCTTTTTTATGACCGTACACACGTGGCCTATTCTTGGCTTGTGCCCAACGACCATTGCCATCCATGATTATAGCGACATGCTTGGGTAAACATTGCTGGGAAATTTTATCAGCGTTAAGAACCATAAATATCGAGTATTCCATAAAAAAACGCCGCCTAGTATACCCCAGACGGCGTTTCAAAACTAATAAATTTACTAGCTTAGATTTCCATCAACTCGGCTTCTTTCGCCGCTAATTGAGTGTCCATCTCTTTAATGAATTTGTCCGTAAGCTTTTGAATTGCATCATCAGATTGACGCGCTTCATCTTCAGAAATATCTTTATCTTTCAATAAGTTTTTAACGTCACCGTTAGCATCACGACGAATATTACGGATTGCAACACGGCCGCTTTCAACTTCACCACGAACGATTTTAATTAAGTTTTTACGACGTTCCTCAGTTAGCGGAGGAAGTGGTACACGGATCACAGAACCTGCTGACATTGGGTTTAAACCTAAGTCAGATGCCATGATTGCTTTCTCTACCGCTTGTGCAAGCGATTTATCAAATACACTTAACGCAAGTGTACGTGAATCTTCAATTGTTACATTGGCAACTTGGTTCAATGGCGTTGGTGCGCCGTAGTATGGCACCATAATGCCATCTAATATTGCCGGATGAGCACGGCCAGTACGGATTTTAGATAGTTGACTGCTAAGTGCCGTTACACTTTTCTGCATACGTTCTGCAGCATCTTTTTGAATATCGTTTATCACGGTTCAATCCTAATCTAGTTAATAACTTCATCTGAGGCTTGTGAAGAGATAAGAGTGCCTTCTTCTTCGCCCATAATTACACGCTTTAAAGCGCCTGATTTATTCATATTAAATACGCTCAACGGCATCTTGTGATCACGCGCAAGAGTGAATGCCGCAAGATCCATTACTTTTAATTCTTTTTCAATGATTTCATTGTAGCTCAAGTGACGGTAAAGTGTCGCCTCTGGATTTTTTACCGGATCATCACTGTAAACACCATCAACCTTGGTGGCTTTAATCACGGTATCGGCTTCAATTTCAATACCACGTAAACACGCGGCCGAATCCGTTGTAAAGAATGGGTTACCAGTACCGGCTGCAAAAATAACTACACGGCCCGTTTTTAATAAGCTAATTGCCTCAGCCCAGTTGTATGCATCACACACACCGTTAAGTGGGATAGCTGACATTAAACGACAATTTACAAATGCACGGTGCAACGCATCACGCATTGCAAGGCCATTCATGACAGTTGCTAGCATCCCCATATGATCGCCAACTACGCGATTCATACCTGCTTCAGCAAGTGAGCCGCCACGTAAAAAGTTACCGCCACCGATAACTAAACCCACTTCTACGTCGAGTTCTACAAGCTCTTTGATTTCTTGCGCCATACGGTCTAATACTTTTGGGTCGATGCCGAAGCCTTCGTCTCCCATCAGTGCTTCACCGCTTAATTTGAGAAGAACGCGTCTAAAAATAGGTTTACGATTGATTGTCATAGTATTTGGGCCAACTTTATAAAAAAAGGATAAAAAATAACCGCGCTTATGATTTTCACATAAAGAGCGCGGTTATTTTAAAGAATTTTCAGCGATGACGCAAAAGCAAATAACAGAATAATTTCATCTAACTCACTTTTTCGTCAAAGGAAATCGATTTTATTGACCTTTAGCAGCAGCAATCTGTGCAGCAACTTCAGCAGCAAAATCTTCAGTTTTCTTCTCGATACCTTCACCAACTTCTACACGTACGAAGCCAGTAACTGTTGCGTTTTTCTCTTTAAGAATTTCGCCAACAGATTTTTTAGGTTCCATGATGAAAGCTTGACCAGTAAGAGAAACCTCACCAGTGAATTTTTTCATGCGACCAACAACCATCTTCTCAGCGATTTCAGCAGGCTTGCCTTCGTTCATCGCGATTTCGATTTGTACTTGCTTTTCTTTTTCAACAACGTCAGCAGGTACATCTTCAGGTGTTAGGTACTCTGGGTTTGAAGCAGCAACGTGCATTGCGATGTGCTTAAGTGTTTCTTCATCAGCAACACCTGCAACAACAACACCAATACGCTCACCGTGACGGTACTCAACTAGCGTTTCGCCAGCGATGTACTGTAGACGACGTACATTGATGTTTTCACCAATTTTAGTAACTAGTTCAACACGATCTTCTTCGAACTTAGCTTGTAAGTCTTCGATAGAAATCGTTTCTGCAATAGCAGCATCAGCAACTTTATTAGCAAATGCTAAGAAACTTACGTCTTTTGCTACGAAGTCAGTTTGACAGTTAACTTCAACTAGTACTGCAACACCTGCGTTTTGCTTGATGATGATAGTACCTTCAGCAGCAATGTTACCTGCTTTTTTAGCAGCTTTTGCAGCGCCACTTTTACGCATATTTTCAATCGCTAACTCGATGTCGCCATCAGTTTCAGTTAACGCTTTTTTACAATCCATCATGCCAGCGCCGGTACGCTCGCGTAATTCTTTAACTAGGGCAGTAGTTACAGCCATTAGTAAATCCTCAAATCTGAATTCAGGTTTAGATAAGCGGGTTACCCGCTCTACAAGAATAGCAAGTCTTCATCTAAAATTAGATGAAGACTTGATGACAGCTAATTACTCAGCTTCTACGAAGTCGTCTTTCTCAGCTTGAGCAACGATATTGCTCTCACGGCCTTCAGTAATTGCTGCTGCAACTGCGCCTGTGTAAAGGTTGATTGCACGGATAGCATCATCATTACCAGGTACGATGAAATCAACACCGTCTGGGTTAGAGTTAGTATCAACGATCGCAACAACTGGAATACCTAGGTTGTTAGCTTCACGGATAGCGATGTGCTCGTGGTCTGCATCGATAACGAAAAGTGCGTCAGGAAGACCACCCATGTTTTTGATACCGCCAAGGCTCTTTTCAAGCTTTTCCATTTCGCGGTTAAGCATTAACGTTTCTTTCTTAGTTAACTTCTCGAAAGTACCGTCTTGGCTTTGGATCTCAAGGTCTTTAAGACGCTTGATTGATTGACGAACTGTTTTCCAGTTAGTCAACATACCACCTAACCAACGGTGATTTACGTAATACTGATCACTAGCGATAGCGGCTTCTTTAACCGACTCGCTTGCTGCGCGCTTAGTACCAACGAAAAGAACTTTACCTTTGTTTGACGCAGCACCAGTTAAAAACTTAAGTGCGTTGTTGAACATTGGAACAGTTTGCTCAAGGTTGATGATATGAACACGGTTACGTGCGCCGAAGATGAAAGGCTTCATCTTAGGATTCCAGTAACGTGCTTGGTGACCGAAGTGAACACCAGCTTGAAGCATGTCGCGCATTGAAACGTTTGCCATTTTGTATTTCCTCTGTTTAGTTTAGGGTTAGGCCTCCACATACCCCATAGCACCAACACCGCAGTTAAATGAAACTGAAATGCACCCAAGTGTATGTGACGATACGTGTGTGTGTTAAAATAAAATTGTGTTTGCCTTAAATACAAAAAATCATTTAAGAATTTATTTGTAAAAAGACGGCGCGCTTTATACCATATTAAAAACAAATATTCAACGTCGCGTGCAAAATTTGTGCGACGATAAATGTGTAAAACTCGACAATGGAGCCTCCATGAGTGCTGTGATCAAGACCCCTGAAGAAATAGAGAAAATGCGTGTAGCCGGGCGCTTAGCGGCAGATGTCCTGGAAATGATAGAGTCACATGTAGTTCCCGGTGTAACCACTGATGAACTAAATACAATTTGTCATAATTATATTGTCGATGTGCAAAAGGCAATTCCTGCCCCACTAAATTACCATGGTTTTCCTAAATCAATTTGCACCTCAGTAAACCATGTAATTTGCCATGGTATTCCTAACGACAAAGCATTAAAAGATGGCGACAGTGTCAATATCGATATCACGGTTATCAAAGATGGCTACCACGGCGACACATCAAAAATGTTTCATGTTGGCACGCCAAACATCCAAGGCAAGCGTCTTGCTGAAGTAACGCAAGAAAGCCTTTATTTAGCTATAAAAATGGTTAAACCAGGCGTGCGTTTAGGTGATATCGGCGAAGCGATTCAAAAATATGCAGAGAGCTTTAACTACTCAATTGTTCGTGAATATTGCGGCCATGGTATTGGTGCAGAGTTTCATGAAGAACCACAAATAATGCATTATGGCCGCGCTGGTACTGGCGAAGCCCTAAAAGCAGGTATGTGTTTGACTATTGAGCCAATGGTTAACGCGGGTAAACGCCAGTGTAAACTACTAAAAGATGACTGGACTGTGGTTACTAAAGACCGTAGCTTGTCTGCGCAGTGGGAACACACCTTATTAGTAACTGAAAATGGTGTTGAAATTTTAACGCTTCGATCAGATGATACGATTGACCGTGTTCATAAGCACTTATAAAATAACTAAAAATAAGCATATAAAAAATACCAGCTCAAGTTGAGCTGGTATTTTTTATATAAACAAAACTATTTATTCAACATTATTTATGGCATAACTTACTCGAAAATAGTTTTATCAACGCAGACCACAACCAAGCAATTAAGGTTAATATTATAACTGCTACAATAGACATGGGAGCTCCCTCACCATATTTTGGTTGGTAAAAAACGTTATTATAAATAAGATCG
>NZ_JACJDM010000046.1:0-40491 GCF_014163545.1 Pseudoalteromonas sp. SR45-6 | reverse complement strand
GAAGAAGCGCAATGGCTTGAATCAATTCAACGTTTCAGGCAGCAGTACTCAAATTTTGCAGGCAGCAAACAACGGTTAAAGCAGCAAGCCGCCAGCAACGATGTAAAATGGTACAAAGGCGCAGGCTGAACAGTTGCATCTTTATTAGGTTGTTTTAAAAATACACTATTGAACAAAGTGACGGCCTAGCTTTGCCTTTTTTTGCCTAAAATCCTTTCCAAGCACCTCAATTCTAAGCTCTGTAACTAACACTAACAGTATGTGAAAAAATAATTATGCGATTATCCACAACGGGAGAGGTGCTAAATTTTCTGACACAAAATATGTGTCTGTCCTTTTTATTTCCGTTTCTATTTCCTGCAGTCATCTTCATGCGTGTAATTTAGGTTTAATAGGGCTAATGACTTATTTAATAGGTGAAATAAAAATAACCCCGCAATAAAAGATAAATTCTGAACCTGAAAAGTAAATTTAGTGACACAGTTTTATTTGTTCAATTAGAGTGGCTCTCTTATTTAGTTGCTGCTGAAAGGTAAAGGGTTAGGAAAGATAGTCGACGCTGTACCAATAGTGAAAGGTCATCAAATGTTGAAGACAGAGCTGTTCCAGATCACTGGGAGTTGGACTTGAACCAAGGCTCAGAAAACAGCTTTATCGCGACCTTAGTTGAACGACATTCTAGGTATGTAATGCTAGCGAAAGTACCTAGTAATAAAACAAAGCCAGTAATCGAAGCATTGATTAGACAAGCTAATAAGTTGCCAGCACTGCCAAGCTAGTACTTCGTCACACAAATTTTGACTAGTTGAGAGCACCGTAAGCTCTCTCTAGTTTTTCACGTGCTGAATCAACATTAAACATCCAATTTATACTGGCGCCTTCTTTATTTCGGCGCCATTCCCACGCCGTGAGCTCTGTCTTTAACTCTTCCATACTTGCTATGCGCCGATCTAAGCATTGCTTATTCATATTGCCAATTTCTATCTCGACCATATTCAACCAACTCGCATGTTTAGGTGTGTAATGGAACTCTATTTTATTTAAAATACGTCGTGCTTCTTGCGGTGAAAATGCTTTATATAACGCACCTTCCGTATGAGTCGATAAGTTATCTAGCACGACACGAATTTTATTCGCATGTGGGTAGTGTTCATCGACTAAGTCCTTCATACAGTGAGCAAAATCAACTTTCGTTTTCCTCTGTGTTGCTTTAACGTGCCGCCAACCCCGATGACGGTCAAAGAATACAATTAAGTTAGCCACGCCAACCCGTTTATATTCATAATCTAGGCGTTTTACCTGTCCCTTTTTCATCGGTTGTACTGGCCGTGTATCATCAACAAGTTGCTTCATCGCCTCATCAAAATTAATAATAGGATTGAGCTCATCCGCTGGCTCAGCATATAATTCAAGTACATGCTCCATTCTTGCAATATACTCAGCGTCCATTGTTGCCACACACCACATCTTTTTTTGCCAGGGCTTTAACGCATTTTCTTTAAGGCGTCTACGAACAGTTTCATATGAAATACTGTCTAAATCCGTTAATGTTATTAATCGCTCGCCAAGTAACGCTAATGTCCATCGGCAGTGTCCTGTTGGCGGCTCAGAACAGGCTGTGGCTATTAAAGTTACTTCATCTTTCGCGGAGGTTTTTCTCATAGCACCACTTCGTGCACCTTCATTTAAAGCGGCTTCTAAACTGTCTTCGACAAACTGACGTTTGACTCGAAATACAGTTGAAGAGCTCACTTGAACCGCTTCACATATTTGATCTGTTGTATATCGACAACGGTCCGCTTTTAATAAAATGGCGGCTCGTTTGTACTTTCGAACATTGACCATGCCTTTTTTGCAGTAGTTAACTAATTCGCATTTTTCTTCTGCTGATAATTCAACAATATACTTTCGGTTCATAACAATATTAAATGAGTAAATATGAGTTAAAGGATCGTCAATTAGGATAAAAGTTCATTATGAATAAAGAAGAGTTGCCGTCGTTCACTGTGAAACAAGGGCAGTATTTGGCATTTATTTATTACTACACAAAAGTGAATGGTGTTGCACCTGCTGAAAATGATTTTGAGCGTTATTTTGGGACTGCATCATCAAGTGTTCATGCAATGATTTTAACGCTTAAAAAGAAAGGGTTCATCACTTCAACTGCTGGAAAAAGCCGAACGATAAAGCTATTGATAGGAATAAATCAGTTGCCTGAATTTAAGTAAGGCAACTGATCAGAACTTCTGTGAACGAGTACTAGTATGTTGCGATTAATTTAGATGTAGCGACAAATTAAATAGTTCGAACGAGTTAGCGGCCTAGCTTGCTGCATCAAATCAGCTAATTAACCTGCTTAACTGCTCAGGTCAGTAACGACTGTGCATACGAAAAATATAATTGCTTAAGGGTTAAACATTAGGTTTAATGGATAGATAATAAACACTGAGTAACGCAGGGACAGCATAGATACGACAGGCACACTAATTAAATTTGCTTGCTATAGCTTAGGTCATAAAAAGCCTTTCTATATATGTAAAGTCCATAGCATAAACAACACCAACTCTACACATCGAGCAGGTAGCGCCTCAGTCCGACAAGCGATTATGCAACACAAACTGCGTGTCGCATAAATACTAAAATGTTATAGCGCAATTGAAATTCAGCAAGATTCGGGTCGGCATTAATCGTTCGGCCTCCTAATATAGCATCTGTTCGGGCATATGCCCTTTAATTGTCAGCAGAGCTAGGAGAAATAATCGATGAACATATTGGCCAACAAAGTTGCTATTGTTACTGGTGCCAGCACCGGCATTGGCTATGCAGCCGCGAAGCTTTTTGCGAGAGAAGGTGCTGCCGTAGTGGTGGCAGCAAGGCGACAGAAGGAGCTTGATGAACTGGTGGAATTAATCAAGACTGAAGGTGGGCAGGCACTGGCACTAGCCGGTGATGTTGGCGAAGAAGCTTTTGCCAAAGCTTTGGTAGATAAGGCTGTAAGCCACTTTGGTGGCCTGGATATCGCTTTTAACAATGCTGCCATTCTGGGTGCTATGTGCCCTGTGCCGCTGATGTCGCTCACGGACTGGAATCAAGTTATTGCGACCAACTTAACCAGTGCATTTTTGGGCGCAAAGTACCAGCTGCCCGCCATGGCTGCCCGAAAAGGAGGTTCGTTAATTTTCACCTCTACCTTCGTTGGTTACACCGCAGGTATGCCAGGCATGGCTGCCTACGCAGCCAGTAAGGCTGGTCTTATTGGTTTGACTCAAGTGCTGGCGTCAGAGCATGGGCCTCAGAATATCCGGGTCAATGCCCTTTTGCCTGGTGGTACTGATACGCCAGCGGGACGTGAGTTTGCTAATACGCCAGAAGCATTGGCGTTTGTGCGTAACCTGCATGCGCTCAAGCGTATGGCGACACCAGATGAAATTGCTCAATCCGCATTGTACTTAGCATCCGATGCATCCAGTTTCACAACTGGTTCTGCGATGTTGGTAGATGGCGGTGTATCCATAAATCGTGTCTGAGAGGCAGAGTGTGTCAGATTATGACCGTATCGCACGTGCTATGGCATACTTGGTAGATCGTGCAACTACCCAGCCCGCTCTAGAAGAGATAGCCGCCCATGTGCATCTGAGTCCGTATCATTTTCAGAGGTTGTTTTGTCGTTGGGCGGGTACCACGCCAAAGCGGTTTTTGCAGGTCCTGACATTGGAGCGTAGCAAGGAGTTGTTGGATAAATCCCGCTCTCTGCTCGACGTTTCACATGAGATTGGCTTAAGCGGTAGTTCAAGGTTGCATGATCACTTTGTGCAGCTGGAGGCAGTGACACCGGGGGAGTATAAAAATAAGGGTAAGGAGCTACGTATCGAATACGGTGTGCACCCTACACCACTGGGGCCTATGTTTGTAGCTGTAACACAGCGTGGTGTTTGTAGGGTTGAGTTCATGGACTTCAATTACATTGAAGAGCTGCTGGATGACTTGCGTAACGCTTGGCCATTGAGTTCGATTGTTGAAAGCATCACATCTACGCACTATGTTATTGATGCGTTTTTTAGTAGTGATACAGCTGCCAAACATGGTCCGCTGTCGCTTCATGTGAAAGGTACGAATTTTCAGGTAGCTGTGTGGCGGGCGCTGCTGAAAATACCACCGGGCGCAGTGGCTAGCTATTCTCAGGTAGCCACAGCACTCAATGCGCCCCAATCTGCAAGAGCGGTTGGTAACGCCATTGGAGCAAATCCTGTTGCTTTACTGATCCCCTGCCATCGGGTAATACAGCACAGTGGTGCACTTGGTGGTTACCGTTGGGGGCCAGCCAAGAAGCTTATGGTACAAACATGGGAAAAAATGCGTGATGAACCTGTTTCGCTATAACAATGTCATGCAGCTGACGTTCTTATCTTACCCCGCGCGGCAGATGGCGGGCGTTGAGGCTGTAGAATTACTCTTTACAGGAACGAATGCACCTACTTTTAGTTGTTCAACTTTTAACCTTGAATCTACTATCAAGCTATGATCTAGTAAATATTATTCACCCACGGTAAATCGTTATGGCTCTTTCGTTGGGTGAGGAGTCAAGCGAGACTTATCCTACCAAAATAAATTCATTCCAATCAATTTCGCTGAGCAAATTGACCTTGCGCGGACAAACGAAAGTGAATGCTTTCACTTCACACTGCGGCAACTGTATTGCTTAGTTCATAATAGAGAAAAGCTGCAAAACACGATGCACTAATTAGGGTAGCCCTTATCACCTCAAATAAGCCACTCAAACACCTTGCAAAATGCCAATTAAAATAACACCAAGTCCTCTTTTTATATTTTACGTAAAATCGAAGTAACTAATTGAATCAAAATAGGAACTCGGCTATGGTGAATGCATCAATAAGAATAAATTAAAAACGAGTAATTCTACAGGCTCGTTACATTTCTTGAGAATACGCATGACCAAGGCAGAAATTAAAAAGTTGTTTGTTGCAATCGAAAAGCACGACCAGGATTCAGTTCTTGGTATCCTTGCAAAGGATAAGGGCGTAATCGAAACAGTTGGGCACCATAACGCTAATTGCAGAGACAAGACTCCTTTGATGTATGCCATGCAATGCGAAGATTTTGAGCTTGCCAACAAGCTCATAGAGTTGGGGGCTAACGTAAAGGCAAAAATGCCAGCAGGGCCTGAGACTAGCGTAATTCAATTAGCTGTAAAGTTTGGCCATGGTCTAAATCCAAATTTTGATAAATGGCTTAGCTTTACTCAAAAGCTTATTGAGCAAGGCGCTAATCCATCAGAGGCCTTATGGCCGGCGTGCCATGGATACAACAAAGTTGCGGATAAACCGGAAATTATTTCACTATTATTACAAAATGGTGCTTCCCTGGAAGGCGAAGTTGGCAATAGCGGTAGCACAGTGAAAGAGCTTCTTGTGATTAATTCGCAGCTCTATTCAAGTCGAGTTCTTAATCTATTCGGGCTGTAGCAATGACAAAATGTGACACATATGAGCCTTAACTCTGTCAATAGGCACTAGTATTTTCTTTAACCGTTTTTATACAGTGACGGTCAATTCAAAATCAACTTTAATTCAATAAGCAAATTCGTTTACTTCGTCGGCCGATGCGGCGGTTAAGCAAGTAGCTTACGGCAAACACATATAGGCGCGTTACGCAGTAATCGATTATTGCGAGCTCATCGCAGCCAGGTTTTTCCCATATCCTTTTGGAGTCGCTGGGGCACTACGACTAAATGGATTTAGAAGGTAGAGCGAAGCAGGATGCTAGGGCCGAGACATTCATCGGTTAACCTTATCATGGCACTATTCAAGGCGGCTGGTTTCATCATTGTGATCCAGTTATATTTAGGTGCGTAACGCAGTTATCAAGTCAGGTGTAAGCGACTTTGTTTATTGTATTAATGCACGCGTACTGAGTGTCTAATCAAGGCAAGTGGTTTAGGTCTGTAGGCATATAATCAGGTTAAACCTTGTTGGTTATTAACTCACCCAATTGATTCATGCTCAGCCTTATATCCAGTTAGATGTTCAGCTGAAATAAAAGGACAGACAAAAATTTTTGCAATATTTACTTTTAGATAAAATAGAAGTAACCGATTGAATCAAAATAGGAACTCGGCTATGGTTAATGCATCAATAAAAATAAATTAAAACGAGTTAATCTACAGGCTCGTTATATTTTAAGTGCTAAATTTTACTTCTAAATTAGCTATATAAGGGATTTTATAATGAAAACTGGACTTTTAGTTCTATTATTTATCGTAGCCTTTGGCGTATCTGCAAAAGACGTCATTAAACCAAGTGTTTCAGGCTTGTATCAAGTAGATAAAGTGAACCTTTTTATTGAATGTTATGGTGAAGCCTCCCCTTCAATAATTATCAATGCTGGCTTTGGTGGTACGGTTGAAGACGGAAACTGGAAGAAGGTAATACAATCACTTCACAAAAAAAATAGAGTGTGTATTTATGACAGAGCCAACTTGGGGAAAAGTGATAAATCGCAAGGCCATTATGATCTAGGCACTATTGTTGAGCATCAAAATGTATTGTTACAAAGGGCTGGAATTCAGCCTCCTTACGTAATGGTTGGACACTCTTATGGCTCATATCCTATTAAGTTATTTAATCACCTTTACCCTGAAAAGGTCAGCGCCATTTTACTTGTAGATCCTTCATTGTATGGCCAATTTAGAAGCCATATAAAAAAGTGGGATGCAAAAAATGACACATATGATGCTGATACCAAGAAGAATATGGAAGCTGAACTTGCTAGCTGGCATGGTGCTCCTGATAATCTAGAAAAAATTAATATGAGAACTAGTTCAACGTTCATTCAGCAAAGCGACGATTTTGGTGACACACCTTATGTATTACTTTGGAACAGAGACGCAATTTGGGTGCCTGCAAATCAAACTCCAGATAACTGGCATCCAGCAGTCTGGGAGCGTATTAAAAAGTCTTATTCTACCGAATTAAATAAGATGCAGACTTTATCTAAAGATACCAAAATTACATTTGCAACAACTCCAGAGCATTACATACAAAAACATGAACCAGAGATTGTTATCGCAGAGATTAATTATTTATTGAATAAACTTTGAAATGAGTAAGCAAGACATAACAAGCGCCTTAACTCCAACAATGTTAAGTTGTCATGGTTTTGGCAAACAACGCAAAGTCATGCCAACACATTATGTAATGGTCTAATTGGACTGATTTATATCTTTTTAGTAGGATTAACTAGAGTTGTTAAACGCGATAAAGATGGCTTAAGGCGCATTAAATGGGGGTTTATAAACCTTGTACTATTTAGCTTGTCCATATATCTCTATGTTAATCAATCCTTTCTAAAGTTTGGTGATATTACTGCGGCAAGTATTTGCTTGGCTTTTTTATCAGGGGTTTTGCCAATAACACTTTTATTTTCTTTATGGATTTCTTTAAGAGGAAAGTTGCAAAGTAAGTTAATAAAATTGGATATTGCATCGATCATGATGTCTATACAATTTTGTTTAGTATTGGCTGCTTGGGGGCAGATATCCACTATATTTTGGCAATAAATTGCAGAGCTTTAACACATATGAGCCTTAACTCTGTCAATAGGAACTAGTATTCTTTTTGACCGTTTTTATACAGTGACGGTCAATTCAAAATCAACTTTAATTCAATAAGCAAATTCGTTTACTTCGTCTGTCGATGCGGCTTCATCATTGCAAAAATAAGCTCTTATCACCGCAAATAAGCCACTTAAATATCTGTAACAACTTGAAAAATATCAATTAAAACAACACTAAATCCTATTTTATATTTTACGTGAAAGTCAGTTGTCGATTGAATCAAAATAGGAACTCGGCTATGGTTAATGCATCAAGTTCAGCTACAGGTTGCGCAGGAGTTGGTGAATGAAAAAACATAACAAAAGCATGTTGCATAAACTACTGAGTGGTTGGACGGTTTTTCCGCTCGTACCGCGCTACAAAACCGCCGCAAATGCAAGGCATTATGTGAATGGAGGTTAAATTGTCTTCTGTGCCAAGAAATAAGGATGAATTGGAGTTAGCCATAAACTCAGTGTTCCCAAAACTAATGGCTGATTATCGCTCAATTTCAAAAAGCAAAGCTCGTAAATTGGGCGTAGAAGGAAATATCAAAGGTACAATCATTAGCGTTAGTGACACAGTTGCTTACCTGATTGGTTGGGGCAAACTGGTCCTTAAATGGCATCATCTAAAGTCTCAAAATCAGGATGTAGATTTCCCTGAAACTGACTACAAATGGAATCAACTTGGGTTACTAGCTGAAAGTTTCCACGAAAAATATCGTGACTGGAAATACGATGATCTGCTTGTTGAGCTGGAGTCTACGGTTCACGAGATACTTTTACTCATTTCAAGTTTAAGTAATCATGAGTTGTATGGTGTTGCGTGGTATGAGCGATGGACTCTAGGGCGCATGATTCAATTTAATACGTCATCACCTATGAAAAACATGCGAACAAAAGTTCGGCGCTTCAATCGGGAATTCACATAACACATATGAGCCTTAACTCTATTAATAGGCACTAGTATTCTTTTTGACCTTTTTATTCAGTGACGGTCAATTATAAATCAATAAACAAATTTGTTTACTTCGTCGGCCGATGTGGCTTCATCATTGCAAAGGTAAGCCCTTATCACCGCAAATAAGCCACTTAAATATCTGTAATACTTTGAAAAAAAGCCAATTAAAACAACACCAAGTCCTCTTTTTTATATTTTACGTGAAAGTCAGTTGTCGATTGAATCAAAATAGGAACTCGGCTATGGTTAATCCATCAATAAAAATAAATTAAAACGAGTTATTCAACAGGCTCGTTATATTTATTAAGGTAGTTTAAATATCATTTGATAGTGAAATAGCTGCATTCATAGCAAAGTCAGACCAAAACGGAGAACGGGCTGATTTAGAAAAGTTAAAACGATTAAATAAAAAATAGGCGGTATTATTCCTAAGTGGTATATCGAGGCAATGTCCACACCTATTTTGCAATTTACTTCTTGGCTGGCAAAAATTTGAACCAGAAGAAGACTTTGATGGCATTGAAGAGATTCAAATTGTGAACATTGATTTATGGAAGAAGTTAATTGTGATTCCTACTCAGGGATGTATGTGTTGCCAGCAAACTATCTTGTTATTGGTTATGGCGCTGATTGGGCTGATAATTGTTTTGTAATTCCAACGGATCAAAGCGACGATCCGCCTCTTTATGAAGTGTTGCATGATGTGGCACTCAGCACTGAAGAGCTTGTTTCGACGATAAAGTCGGGTGCAGGTGGCTGTGAGAAAATAGCTGATAAACTGTCTATTTTTGTGGGCAATGCGATTGCACTAAAAACATAGCAAATTACTGCAGTGCGACTTGTGAACAGAGTAACAGAGCACGTGATATGGAGCTAATAAGCAATTTCACAGTTAATATGAACGATATTTAAGAGGAGGTTCTGTGGTTACTAAAGAAATAGAAAATATTGAGCGCAGTATTGGTAAGTTACCTAAATCTTACCGTGATTGGATCGAACAGGGTATTACAAAAGACAGCTCCTACAATATGTATTTGTTAGAGTGGATTTCAAGCTCAAATGTATTGAAAATTGAAATAGCTCCTGAGGGCGTACTTGATGGTATTTTGCCAATTGGTGTCTTCCATGGTGTTGCATTTTGGTGTTTGGATAATAAAAATAATGGCAGGGTCATTTTATGTCCACATGATGATATCGTTGCTGATTTTTATGTGCCTTCAGTTGAAGGGTGGATATATCGAATTTGCTTACAAGAAGCATCTAATTTCTGTGATGAAGACGAGATAGTACAAAAACAGTTACAACTTTGGGCGTCTTTACTCGAAGAATCTAAACCTACTTGGGCTGAGCACATTATGTTGCTGGCAAAATCAAAGGTAAAAAATATGGGGCAGCACTCTGGCGTTATTTCTGACGAAGAGGTAGAAGCAATCATAGCTAAAGAATTCGGTTCAGAGTATTTAACAGAAAAAGTTGAGTTTTTAAACCCGGATTAACGTTAGTGGAGTCTCTTGAATTGGCTTCTATTTTTTTGGGAAGCAGTGTTAATGTGGGCATTGTGGAATACCTGTAAGGTGCATATGATCAATCAACTTAAAGTGACGAATATTGAGTTTTACTCGGATGAAACAGCATTAGTAACTGTTGAAAATGAACACTCAGCCGTTGACGTTTTTTGTCACATTTGTGAATACTCCATAGGTGATAAAGTTAATAACCTCCTTAAAGTGCTAGATGCCAACGTTAGAGCGGCGTACCTTGCCGATTGGCCGGTAGAAATGATTGCAGAAGCATCTAAAGAAAGAATTGAAAAAACGGGGCCTTATTCATACATAGGTTGTGGCAAAGTAATTGATGAAAATGAAGGGGTTATTGAGGTTCAAGGTTTTCTTATCGAGTTCGGTGATCTACCTTGCCAAGGCTCAGTCGAGTTTGAAATTGATAGGCTTGATTTATGGTAAATTGCTTAATAAAGCGTTGATGACAACTGCATTGATAGGCTAATAGATGTAGTCTGGAATGAGAGCGATAAAACGTTTTTTAGTCTTTACTGATAAAAAAGAAATTATTTTAACTTGTGATGGAGCGCCACGACGTGAAGTCGTCATATAACAAACCAATTATTCCGACCTTAACTCGCTACGCTCGTTTCGTCGGCATCTTGGGGCTTTAAGTGTCTAGGCTGATTCCGTATTTAAACCTTTTATTCAATTGTATCGTCTAAATAATGAATTTAATCATTTAAAAAAAGAAAACAATGAAGCTTTTTATATCTATTTTACTTTCAGTAATACTGTTTACTTCAACTAACCTAAGCGCAGAGTCGACAAAAAAAGTATTAATCATCGCATCAAATATGATCGATATGGGGGATTCTGAAAAACACGATGCGAGAAATAATTTATGGGAAGTTGCTCCACCGTACCATATTTTTATGAGCCATGGTTATGATGTCGATTTTGTTTCTCCAAATGGAGGAAAGGTTGAGTTCATGATGGATCCTTTGGGTATTAGTAGTTACACCATTAAATATGAAGGCTTTATGGATAAAGCGAAAAACAGCTTTGCTCCTGAACAAATTAACCCAAATGATTACTGGGGAATTTATATTGGTGGAGGGTATGGCCCATTATTTGATGTAGCTAATAACAAGGAATTACAATCAATTATCGCCAAAGTTTATGAATCTGGCGGTATTATTGGTGCAGGTGGTCACGGTGCCGGTGCGTTTGCCGATGTATTATTATCTTCTGGTCAGTATCTTGTTAAAGGTAAAAAAATTGCTGGTTTTCCTAATTCTACTGAAAAATCTAAGTCATGGGCTAAACAAGGTACTCTGCTACCTTTCCTTGTTGAAAGTCAGTTGAATAAAAATGGAGCTATTGCACAAAACAAAAAAACCTTAGAAGATAAACACGAAGTGGTCGTTGATCAAAGAATCGTTTCAACAATGTTTTTACCTTCAGCTGCTCTAGTTGCAAAAGAAATGATAATTTCTCACAAGCAGTAAATGCACATAACACATATGAGCCTTAACTCTGTCAACACAAGTTAACGAGTTATCAGCGATCCGTTAGAACTCGAGGTAAACTTCTACTCCAAATACCATTTAGGGATAAAAGTTTGCGGTAAAAATTCATAAATTAAACTCTCAAGCATATTATTTGCTTTATTTATAAGTTGCAGATAGACATTTAGTTAATTTTATTAACTTAAATAAACAACGTTGTCTTTTTGTTGCTTAGATGAAATAATATCTCACGACATTTATTTAACAAATATATCTGCATTTTAATTTTTAAGTTAAAAATGTTTAAGTTATTGAAATTTAATATCTTACTTTCTATGAAGTGAAAGGTAAGTTGAACTTTGTCTAATCCGTTATCTGACCATACGAAGCGTATAAGGAAGCTCTTGAATGAGTATAATTGTGAATCAAAACGTGGCTAATAAAATTAGTCTAGTTTGTTTTGGGGAGGTCCTTTGGGACTGTTTTGGCGCAACTAAGCGTTTGGGAGGCGCACCTTTAAATATGTGCTTTAGGGTTAAATCACTTGGAATTGATGCACAAATGATAAGTGCAGTAGGGGAGGATGAGTTAGGTGATGCTCTGCTTGACGAATTAAAAGAAAAGCAATTGAGTACAGAGTACATTGCTGTAAACCCAAACAAAAATACCAGTACGGTGCAGGTAACACTTGATAGCCATGGTTCTGCTAAGTACGAAATTATGCCTGATACTGCCTGGGATAATATTGTTTTAACTGATGAAATTATTGGCAAAGTTGAATCGACGGATATTTTTGTGTTTGGTAGTTTAATTGGCCGTACCGACACTTCATTAATAACTTTAAAGCAACTACTAGAACATGCGAAGTTTAAAGTGTTTGATGTAAATTTACGAGCTCCTCACTATCAACTTGAGAGCTTAATAGAATTAATGAATAGCGCTGACTTTATCAAACTAAATGATGAAGAACTATATGAAATAGCAAAAGGAATGGGGTGTAAATACCATTCATTAGAGCAAAACTTAGCATTTATAGCAAAGCAAACCAACACAGAGTTTTTGTGCGTGACGAAAGGAAACCATGGTGCTTTATTATCGATTAAAGGTAAAAACTACTATAACTCAGGCTACCTGATCGATGTTGTGGATACTGTTGGTGCAGGGGATTCGTTTTTGGGGGCTTTAATTTATCAATTGTGCATTCAAAACGATCCGCAACAGGCAATAGATTTTGCTTGTGCTGCAGGAGCTATGGTTGCTCAGCAGCTAGGGGCAACACCAGATATAACGCATCAGCAAATCTTAGAATTTATTGAACCATGTTAGCGTGCAGCGTTGTATTTCAAGTTATACATATAAATAACAAAATATTTTGTTATTTATATTGAATAGATGTTTTTTTAATGTTAAAAAGACAACGTTGTTTATTTGTGTTGGACCGACCAAGCCAAACAACAAAATGTAAAAAGATATTTTTTTACGCCATAAAGACAACGTTGTTAATTTAAATAATGAAATCAACATTAAAAAATAAAATTAAAATGAGGACACACACAATGCTCAGATTTAGGAAAAACCAGCTTGCTGCGAGTGTTAGTACAGTATTGATAGGTTGTTGGCTGCCATCCAACAGCTTTGCCGCTGAACAACTGCAAGAAGAAGCGTCGGCCAAGGTTGGTATTGAAGTTATTGAAGTTTCATATGGTTATGGAAGTGTTAAAAAACAAGATTTAACCGGCGCAGTTAGCACAGTTGAGCTTGAAGATGTCGTTGATCAGCCTTCAGGTAATATCATGCAAAATTTGCAGGGGCGTGTGCCTGGCTTGCAAATTACAACTAATGGTTCACCTAACTCTGCAGCAACAGTGCGTATTCGTGGTCAAGGTTTAGGACCTTTAGGTAATAACGATCCTCTTTATGTTATTGATGGTGTACCAACTAAATCAGGCATGCATGAACTTAATAGCCATGATATTGCTGATATACAGGTGCTAAGAGATGCGGCAGCTGCAAGTATTTTTGGTGCTCGCTCTGGTAATGGGGTCATTATTATTACCACCAAAAAAGGGAATGAAGGGCTCGACTTTAATTTCTCTTTTAATCAGTCATATGATGATTTTAATTATGAATTAAATCCATTAAATACACAGCAAAGGGGACAAGCAGTTTGGCAAGCTGCAGTAAACGACGGCTCAGATCCAAATGCAGCAAGTTCTCTTTATAGCTATGATTGGAATAATGATTTTAATAACCCTCAATTAAACAACGTTGTTTTTCCTGAGTTTACGGATGCTGCACAGGTGCAACGCCCAGCAGATACTAATTGGTTTGATGAAGTTACGCGCTCTGCAAAAGTAACCGATCTTAACTTTTCAGTTTCAGGTGGTTCAGACAAAGCTTCGATATATAGTTCACTTGGCTATTTCGGCTCAGAAGGTGTTGTTGATGGCTCAGAGTTTGAACGAATAAGCTTTCGCGTTAATTCTGATTATCAGCTAACAAATAAGCTTAAGATTGGTGAAAACTTTATAGTGACAAATCAAGAATCAAACTTGGTTAATGATCTGGCCGGTAATATTCTAACTTTGGCTATAGAACAACAATCTATCGTTCCTGTGTACAACGATAAAGGTGGCTGGGGAGGACCCGTCCCTGGTGTAACTGACCGTGATAATCCGGTTAGACTAATTGAAATGAATCGAGACAATGTTAGTAGATTCAATAAATTAATGGGAAATATTTTTGTTGAATATGAGGCAATAGAGGACTTAACACTAAAAAGCTCTATCGGTTTAGATTACGGGCAATACTACTTCAGAAACTATACCCGTGCTTTTCAAGCTGGCTCGCTAAACTATGGTGATCAGCTGTCAGTGACAGAAAACTGGAATAGCAGTTTTAGTTGGACTAATACCGCAGAATATAAGCTTGATTTAGATGCAAATCATTTTACGTTTTTGGTCGGTACAGAACAAATAGATTATGAGTATGAAGGATCTGTTGGTTTTGGTTCAGGTTTTGCGGCTGATGATCGTGATTATGCTCATTTATCACAAGCAACAGGTGATGTTCGTGTGGAAGGGGATGGCGATAAATGGTCTCTTAATTCTTATTTCGCGCGTATGGACTATAACTTTGATGACCGCTATTTAGCAGGTTTAACAATACGTCGCGATGGCTCATCTCGTTTTGGTAGTAATAATAGCTACGGTAATTTCCCCGCTATTTCTGCAGGTTGGGTGATCAGCAACGAATCATTCTATGATATTGAATTTTTATCTACCTTAAAGCTTCGAGCTAGTTGGGGCAAAACGGGTAATCAAGAAATCCCTACCGATGCAACATATACAACGTATTTAAGCCGTTATGCAACTCGGTCTTTATTCACTGATCAGCAAGATGAAGGGACCGCTTATGATATAGGCGGTGCAAATGGCGGCACGCTTCCTTCTGGGTTTGTAAAAGCACAAACAGGGAATGATGACCTAAAGTGGGAAACATCAACGCAAACAAACATTGGTCTTGATTTTGGCATGCGTTACGAAACCATATACGGCAGTATCGATTGGTTTGAAAAAACCACTGAGGATATTTTAACGTTAACCAATCCACTTGCAACATTAGGTGAAGGCGCTCAGCAATGGGTCAATGGTGGCACGATTGAAAACTCTGGTTTTGAGTTTCTCATTGGCTACGCCGATTACCTTACTTTTGATAGCTTAGATGGTGATATCGATGTCGATATTAGCTTTAACATTTCTTCTGCTAAAAATAAGGTTGTCTCACTACCAGAGGATGTTGTGAATTCATTTGGTGGTAATGGTGATGATAAAACGATTGTTGGTCATTCAGTCAATTCTATTTATGGTTATGTCGCCGATGGGTTATTCCAAAATCAAGGTGAGATAGATGCTCATGCAGCGCAATCTGGGGCTGGTTTAGGCCGAGTTCGCTGGAAAGATTTAGACGGCAATGGCGTGATTGATGAAAACGATCAAAGCTTTTTCACCGATACTGATCCTGACTTTATGTATGGATTGAACATGAATTTCAAATACAAAAATTGGGATTTCAATATGTTCTGGCAAGGTGTTCAAGGAGGTGAGATACGTAATAGCTGGCGTGGATTTACTGACTTCACATCATTAAATATAGGTTCTAACTACGGTGATCGCGTTCTTGATGCATGGTCAGTTAATAATACTGACAGTAATGTACCGGCATTAACTTTAATCGATAACAATGGTGAAGGCCGTCAATCAAGTTTGTTTTGGGAAGATGGCAGCTACCTCAAGCTTCGCAACTTATCTATCGGTTATACACCTGATGAACAGTGGTTAAATCAATACGGTATTAGTTCTGCACGAATTTATTTGCAGGGCAGTAACTTATTGACCATTACGCCATCGGGGACGCTAAGCCAAGATCCAGAAACTCCAAACGGCAACTTCCCAATTCCAAAACGTATCACGTTAGGCGTGAACCTTTCTTTTTGATTTATTAAAACGACAACGATACGAGCACATATTATGAATAAAATTAAAACACTATTTACAGCAGCTACACTCGCGCTTTCTTTAGCATCGTGTGGTGGTTCTGATCTTGATGTTGCACCTTCTGGGGTATTAACCGAAGAACAAGTTTCTAACAGTGAAAATGTAGATGCGTTGATTATTGCTGCCTATTCCTATCTAGGAAACGATCATTATACCGCACCTAACTTTTTATGGCCGACAGGAAACTTACGCGCTGGAGACGCCCATAAAGGCGGTAATGGACCCGGTGATATCTTTGCTTATCATGCTTTGTCTTTATATCAACCAATAGTGCCTGATATGGAGTCTTTCCCGCCAGATTTAATTGATTTGAACAACAAAAAATGGGTACGTAATTACACCGGTATTTCAAGAGCAAACTCAGCATTAGCGGTAATCGCAAATGCGCCAGATGCCATTGAAAACAGTGCTGCAAAACAATCCGAACTGCGGTTCATTCGCAGTATTTTCTACTTTGATTTAAAAATACATCATAAGCATATCCCGTGGATTGATGAAACAATGACTCAAGATCAAATTCTTAGCGCTACTAATCGTGAGCTAAGCGATCAAGAGTTATGGGATAAAATTGCTGCAGATTTTGAGTTTGCTGCAAACAATTTACCACAAACCCAAAAAGATGTTGGGCGCGCTTCAGCGTTATCAGCTAAGGCATATCTAGCTAAAACATTACTCTACCAAGCGTATGAGCAGAATGAGCTACATCAAGTTATTAATATTAATAAAGATAAACTTGTAAAAGTGGTGGCTCTGGTTGATGAAATTGAAGAGGCGAGCGTCTATGGCTTATTTGATGATTACGCGAATAACTTTTTGTTTGAAAGTGAAAATGGTAAAGAATCAGTTTTTGCTATTCAGCGCTCTCTAAATGACGGCTCTCCAGATGGACGTGGTAGCTGGCCTAGTGCATTAAATGCGCCAATGGCTGGTGGTTTTGGCTGTTGTGGTTTTCATGTGCCAACAGAAAATTTTGTTAATGCGTTTAAAACAGACCAACAAGGTTTGCCGTTATTCGACTCTTTTAACGACTTTAACTACGACATGACTACAGACTCAGTTGACCCTCGCCTAGATCACACTGTGGCAATGGAAGGTAAACCATTTAAGTATGACGAAAACTTAATTCATGGCGGTGATAGCTGGGCACGTGCCCCTGGTATTTATGGCAACTTTACGGCAATGAAAGATCTTGAACACCCTGACTGTAGTTGTCGTGGTGAGAATGGCCCTTTTCCTATCTTTTCATTAAATACACCGCTCATTCGTTACGCTGATGTATTGCTTTGGAAAGCTGAAGCATTAATTGAGTTAGATAGGTATGACGAAGCATTGCCAATTATTAACCGTATTCGTGAGCGTGCTAAAAATAGTACCGGTAAATTACACAACGCGAGTATTTATAACATGGGCTTATATACAAGTTTTGATTCTAAAGAACAGGCAAGAGCGGCACTACGCTTTGAGCGACGTTTAGAATTAGGGCTTGAAGGACATCGCTTTTTTGACTTAGTTCGATGGGGAATAGCGAAAGAAACTATTGATAGTTACTTAGCTATTGAAGCTGTACGTAAACCTTATTTGGTCGATGCTATTTTCACTAAAGGTCGTGATGAGTATTTACCTATTCCGAACCAGCAGATGATTTTAAGTGGTGGATCGTACACACAAAACCCAGGTTATTAATAGTGGTGGGTTTCGGCCCACCTTTTAATCGTTAAGTTTTAAGAGTGATTATGAAAAAAATTATTTATTGGTCAGTCACCGTTGCCGTTGCTGGTTTTTTATTCGGCTTTGATACAGCCGTTATATCCGGTGCGGATAAACCTATTCAAGCGTTATGGAATACGAGCTCGTTATTTCATGGCTTATTTATTATGTCTTCAGCTTTATGGGGAACACTACTGGGTGCCTTAACCGGTAATTACCCATGCGATAAGTGGGGTAGAAAACCCACATTAGTTTTAGTTGGAGTGTTGTTTTTAATTTCGGCGCTTGGCTCCGCCATGGCACCTGACGCATATAGCTTCGCCTTATTACGGTTCATTGGTGGCGTGGGAGTGGGCATTTCTTCAATTGTTGTACCTGCTTATATTTCTGAGATTGCACCTGCTAAGTACCGTGGGCGTTTGGTTGCGCTTTATCAGTTTCAAATTGTATTTGGTATCTTAGTTGCGTTTGTTTCTAATTTTTTAATTGCAGGAACATCTGCAATTGACTGGCGTTTAATGTTAGGTGTGGAGGCAATACCTGCACTGGCTTATTTATTAATGATCATTAAGGCACCTGAAAGCCCACGTTGGTTAGTGCAAAAGAAAAATGAGAAAACTAAAGCGCGTTCAATCTTAGTGACTTTAGGTGAACAAAACCCAGACCAAGTATTAAATGACATTGAACGCGACAAGTTACAAAACAGTCAATCAAAGCTATTTGGTGGTAGTTACAATAAGGCGGCTTTATTTGCATTTTTATTTGCCGCATTTAATCAATTATCTGGCATTAACTTTATCATTTATTATGCACCGCGCGTATTTGAACTTGCAGGGTTGGATGTAAATCAATCATTACTTTCTGGCGCTGGGATTGGCGTGGTTAACCTATGTTTTACCATGCTGGGTTTATCGTTGATTGATAAGTTTGGCCGCCGTTCGCTGATGTACATTGGCTCAATTGGCTACGTTATTTCGCTCTCTGTCGTGGCGTGGGCATTTAGTACTGACTCTGGAGGTTTAACGGTTGTAGCGTTTGTATTTGTGTTTATTGCCGCTCATGCCATTGGCCAAGGTACCGTTATTTGGGTCTTCATTGCAGAAATATTCCCTAACAAAGTTCGTTCAAAAGGGCAGTCTTTGGGCTCCGGTACGCATTGGTTTTTTGCCGCAGCAATCACTTTACTTATGCCATTTTTCTTAGAACGTTTTAGTGCCACTGAAGTATTCACTTTCTTTACTTTAATGATGTTAGGGCAATTGATTTTTGTTGCGTGGTTTATGCCAGAAACAAAAGGACGTTCTTTAGAAGCAATTTCATTAGATACCAATAATAAACATGGAGCATTCGATGCGAACCGTTAATTTAGTTTTAATTTCATCATTTTTGGCAGCATGTAGTATGACAAACCAAACTGAAAAAACAGCCCCTATGGGTGAAGATAAACCGAGTAAAGAGGCGTTTCGACCTGCTTTTCATTTTACCCCAGAAAAGCATTGGATGAATGATCCCAATGGTATGGTTTATTACCAAGGTGAGTATCATTTATTTTACCAGCATAACCCTGATTCATCTGTATGGGGGCCAATGCATTGGGGGCACGCAATTAGTAAAGATATGGTTAATTGGCAGCATCAAGAAATTAAGTTGTTTCCTGATGAGCACGGCACTATTTTCTCTGGCAGTGCGGTAGTTGATTGGCAAAATAGCAGCGGCTTTGGCAGTAAAGAAAACCCACCATTAGTGGCTATATTTACCTATCATGATGATAAAAAGGCTGCACAGGGAGCGATTGATTTTCAAACGCAAGGTATAGCATATAGCACTGATAAAGGCCGTACATGGAAAAAATATGCTAACAACCCGGTATTAAAAAATCCTGGGATCCGCGACTTCCGTGACCCTAAAGTAAGCTGGCATGAAGATACTCAGCAATGGGTTATGGTATTGGCTCAAGATGATCATATTGGTTTTTACAGCTCAAAAGATTTAAAAACATGGCAATTTGAAAGTAACTTTGGCGCTGATTGGGGCAGTCACGCAGGAGTATGGGAGTGTCCAGATCTTATTCGCGTGCGTATTGAAGGCACAGACGAATATAAATATGTGTTATTAGTGAGTATTAACCCTGGTGCGCCAAATGGTGGCTCTGGTACACAATACTTTATTGGTGATTTCGATGGTGAAAAATTTGTATTAGATAGTGATTATCAAAAAATGCTTACAGGTACACCAGCTGCGTTTCCCGAAGGGTTAGACTTTTCTAACTTCAAAAATGGTTTAAAAAATTGGCAAGTATCTGGTGATGCATTTCATATAGTTAATGATCAACCAGCCAATACCATTGCTAGTTCTTTTAAAGATTCGGATAAGGCAACAGGCACCTTAACCTCAAAATCATTTGCGATCGACCATGATTTTATTAACTTTAAAATTGCAGGCGGAAAGCATCACAATAGTACCGCAATACAGTTGTTAGTAAACGGCGAAATAGTTAAAACTGCAAGTGGTAACAATACAGGTACGATGACCGAGCGCTCTTGGAATGTGAGTCAATTAAAAGGCCAGCAAGCTTATATTAAAGTGGTAGACAATGAACGTGGTGATTGGGGGCATATAAAAATTGCTGACATCGTGTTTTCTGATAAAGCAGCAAATGAAAAGTACGAACCTTCAATATGGTTAGACTACGGCACTGATAATTATGCTGGTGTAACTTTCTCTGATGTTCAAGACGGTAGACACTTATTTATGGGGTGGATGAGTAACTGGCAATACGCAAACCAAGTACCGACTGAGGTATGGCGCAGCGCAATGACGATTCCCCGAGAATTAAAGTTATTGCAAACGCCAACAGGCGTGCGTTTGGCATCTCAACCGGTTAAAGAGTTAGATAGTTTATTGAGTAACTCACAACAAAAGGCAACGTTAACTGGCGCAAATAGCTATCAGTTAGATGAGCTTTTTACAATTGAGCCTGGGCAATTTAAGGTGAGCTTTAGTATAGCGAACTCTGAACAAGTTACTGATATCGTGCTTAGCTCTGATACGGGCGAATACACTAAGCTGCAGCTAAACCCAGCTCAAGGGCAACTAATACTTGACCGCAGGCAGTCGGGTTTAAAAGACTTTGAAGATGGTTTTGCATCTTTACAAACTGCGCCATTACAAAAAGGACTTGAATATTACGATGTTGATATATGGGTAGATAAAGCGTCGGTAGAAGTGTTTGTAAATAAGGGGGTTAGCTCTATGACCTCGATTGTTTTTCCAACCTCTCCTTATAATAAAATACAAGTGAGTGCTGAGCAGCCTTTGTCGCTTAGTGACGTAAAGTTAAACAATATAGCAATAGAAAAATAACATTTGAAGCGACTCTATAGTAATATAGAGTCGCTTACTTTTTATAAGGCTATGCGATATATGAGTAGTAATTATCGGCTATTGAGCGCCATTTTATTTATTTATTTTATGGCATGGTCTTTTTCATTTTCATTTTTTCCTATTTGGCTTAGTCAAGAAGTAGGCCTCAACAGTGCTAAAGTAGGGGTCATCTTTAGTATCAATTCCATCATGGCTTTACTCGTGATGCCTTGCTATGGCATTTTGCAAGATAAACTCGGTTTACAAAAAACACTGCTTTACTTCATTGCATTTTTTATCATATTGATTGGTCCATTTGTCAGTTATGTATACGCACCCTTACTACAAACACAGTTTTATCTGGCTGCTATTTTAGGCGGTGCTGTTTTTTCATGTGCATTTTTGGCTGGAGTCGGGACACTTGAAAGTTATATTGATAAACAAAGTCGCTCGACGAATTTTGAATTTGGTAAAGCTCGAATGTGGGGGTCACTAGGTTGGGCCATGGCAAGCTACTTTGCCGGTTTATCGTTTAATTTATCCCCTAGTTTAAATTATTGGTTATCAAGCATTGCGGCGGTTTGCTTAATGGGGTTATTAGCCTTTGTTAAGGTCGCAAAAAATCAGCCCGAAATAGCGCCTTCTCGAACTTTTTCTCCCGTGCAACAGCTCAAAGCATTTTTTAAAATCGCAGGATTGTGGCGTTTAAGTGTATTTGTGATCGGTGTAAGTTGTATTTATGCGGTATTTGATCAGCAATTTGCTATTTATTACACCTCTTTTTTTGACACCCCAGAGCAAGGTCGAGAGTTTTTTGGTTATTTAACTTCAGCGCAAGTTATCCTTGAGGCTGCTGCTTTGTATTTAGCTGTAAAATGGGTGAATTATTTGGGCGTTAAAAACTCGTTGCTGTTAAGTGGTGTATTGATGGCGATACGAATATATTGCTCGGGGATTGTTAATGACTCTATCAGCATTAGTGTATTAAAATTGTTACATGCAATTGAGTTACCGCTGATGTTAATTGCATTGTTTAAATATATAAACATGCACTTTGAAGCTCGTTATTCAGCCATGATCTATATCATTGGCTTTCAATTTACTACACAATTGATGGCGTCAATGTTAGCCGTCGCGGTAGGCGTTGTATATGATCATTTAGGCTTTGCGTTAGCCTACCAATATTTGGGTTTGGTTGTGTGTGTGTTTATTGTATTATCGCTTTTTGCATTAAAGGCAGATGCAATTAAAACGAATCACGAGCAATTAGTTTAAATGGTAAGTGGTGGTGAACAATATCAGTGCGCTGGTCTATGAGGTATTCCATTGCCCAACGTCCCATTGCATGATGGGGTAATGCCATGGTAGTTAAATTCGGTTGTAATAATTGTGGAATACTGCCCCAATCATCAAAACTTGCTATACCAATATCTTTACCAACGATCATTCCTTTATCATGCACAACAAAGTAAATTTCCAGCGCCATGGGGTCTTGACCACAAATAATAGCATCAGGTTTAAACTCGTCTATCACTCGCGCTGCAGACTCTCTCGAAGTAGAAATCTCACTACCATCGGCTTGACCAATAATCACCGATTCAATGAGTAAATCATCGAGTGGTAAGCCGTGCTTTTTAAATGAATTTATAACGCCTTGTTTACGGCCTTTGGCAGCAACTATATGCTCATTTAAGTTTAAGAAAGCAATTCGGCGATAGCCTTTACGGATTAACGCGTCAGTAATATCTTCACCGGCTTGCTGTTCATCAGGTACTACACAAGGAAAGTTATTTGAAGCAGGAAAACAGTTAGCTAAAATTGTTGGTATTTTTTTTAGTTCATCAGCTACCACAACTTGGCGATGATACATTGCTGAATATATAACGCCCTCTACGCGATACTCTAAAAGGCTTTCTATAGCTCTGTCTATACTCGCTTGGGTTTCGTTAACATTGAGGATCAACAGTTCTTTATTTTTCTGCCACGCAATTTCTTGGGCACCACGAATAATATCAAAAGTATAAGGAACACTAAGCAGTTCATCAGCAATAATTGCGTAAATGTTTGAGTTTTTACGTCGCGTTAAACTTGCCGCACGATTAGGACGATAACCTAATTCTTTTATCGCTTTAAGAACTTTCTCGCGGTTAATATCTTTGACTGTTGGATCATTATTGACCACTCGCGATACAGTTTTAAATGAAACACCTGCGTGGACAGCGACTTGCTTAATTGTAACCATACTAGAATAAGACCCTCTGTGAATAAAAACAGTATAACAGCAGATTGCACTTTATTTATATGTTTTTGTTAAGGTTTGAGTTGTCGTTGTTATCTAAAGATAAACTTATTCAGAGGCTTACTTTTAAGTTATTGAGGCGAATTATACTCATGATGTAATTACATTGGCTAAACCTAGTAAGCCGAAAAGGTAATACCAAGCGTTGATATAATAGCTTAAAACATTAGCTCATCAGATTATAGAGTGAGCAGTCACAGTGAATCGAGTTTGATATATTACTATCTCTAATTGGCTCGCCATGGATCGCTTCGAATTTCAATGAGTGGAAGAAACTCGCTGACTTACCAGCTCACCGAATTTGAACCGCTTTATTTTTGATTCTTCGCGAAGTAGGTGGCAGCCTTTTTAATATGGCTAAGTCCTATGTTTTGGATACCTCAATAATTTCAGCTTTTCATACGCAAACAAGCTGCCAGCTGTTAAATAACATTTAATAGTAGGGGCTTGCTGCTAGCGTACGTTACAATTTAATGGTATTAAATGATAATTAATGTGCTAACTGCAAGGGAAAATCTATGTCATTGAGAGCTTTTAAAGAAAAACCAAGTGCAATAATTTTCTTTTTACCGCTTTTGCTACTGCTTTTAATTTGTATATCCCATTTTGGCGCAAACTATGTACAAATGCTTTATCAGAAAAAGTTTACGCAATCTCTTATTAGTAAAGCCGAAGAAATCTCCAGTGATATAAGCCAATCCATTTATCAGACAGAAGCCATTAACCCTCGACGCTGTGATGAAGAAACTGTAAATAAATTACGTATCCTTTTAACTAACTACCACTACACGCATGATGTTGGTTTAGTTAAACAAAATAGAATTATATGTTCGGCAAATTGGGGCATTTTAAAAGAGCCCGTTGAACTTAATGTTGATTTTTTTAAGGGCAATACAGGTTTTTATTTTGCGCAAAAAGTTGAGGGGATTTTTCCTATTGATGCCAAATATGATATTGCAAAACGTAACGGTATCGTTGCATTTACAATTCAAGATCCTTTTAAATATTTTGATCAAGCAAATAAGGATTTTTCGTTTAACATAACCTCTATTGATGGTTTGTACGTTTTCCATCAATTTGACTCCGAATTTCAGTTTGATAATGAATTTAACTTACTATCACAAGAAGTTAAAAGCTGTAGCACAAAGTTTGGCTATTGCGCTAGCGTGCTTAATAATCGCCCTGGGTTACTATTTTTTTCCACTTTGACTCTGACTGCAGTACTTTTACTGCTTTGCGTTATTAGTTTTTTAATTATTTATTCTTTTATCTCATACATAGAAAGAACAAATTCGATTGAATTTCGATTACGTAATGCAATCGCAGATGAAAGTATTTATTTAGAATATCAGCCAATTTTAGAGGTCCAGAGTAAGCAGATTATTGGTGTAGAATGTTTAATAAGATGGAAAGATGCGGTACATGGGCAAGTCTCACCTGAGTTATTTTTAAGTATTGCTGAGCAGTTAAATTTATATCCGTCGATGGCATTTTCATCTGTACAGCGAGCATTTAAAGAGTTGTCGCCTTTTGTTATAGAAAAAGATGACTTTAGTATTGCGATTAATGTTAACTCCTTTGAAATTCAAAGTTCGGAGTATTTACCGTTTTTAAATGAGCAATGCGAATTATATAAAATAAGCCAAAAACAAATAAAAATTGAGATCACTGAGCGTATTGGACTGCCACTAAATGAGTTGTCACACTTTGCTTTGCAGGCTAAACGTTATGGGTTTACTGTTGCCTTGGACGATTTTGGCACAGGTGTTTCAAATTTAGTTTGGTTAACTGAAATTAACTTCGATATCATAAAAATAGACCGTATTTTTACTCAATCGATTACTGATCCTTTGAAAAAAGATATGCTACTGGCAATAATGGCACTATTCACGAACCTTAATCGTATTGTTATTTTTGAAGGCGTTGAAACGAAAGAACAGTGTGAATTCATTGAAAAGTATAATAAATGCTACCAGGTTCAAGGTTGGTATTTTTATAAAGCGCTGCCTTTAGATGCATTGAAAGAATTAATAGTTTAAATAAAGCGGTATTGCGAAACCGATCATTCACCAGGCTTTACTTGGTTAGAACACTTATGTCTGACTCAAATAATATGCTTTTTAAGTAGTGCTGGTTTTTAGCTAAAGCTGGTGCTTTAAATTTAAAATTGAACCGTAACCATAATCAAATCAAATATAGTATTTAAGTGTTGTAGCGCACAGAGCTGGGGAGCTTTATAAACTAGGCTTTAAATCTCGGCCTTTTACATTAACGTGAGGGGCGAGAACTCTGAGGCAACTATGCAAAATCCAACTCATGATAAAAAAGTAGATGACAAAAAGTCTGCTGAAACACTAAAAAAAGAAGCGGCAAGCAAGCGCGCAGCTTTAGAACCTGACACGAAAAAATCATACAGAAAACCCCAGCAAAAATAATAGAGTCGTTAATTATCTAACCAGTTTTCGCAAAGCATTATTTGAGCTTAATTAAGGGTTGAGTGGCATTATCGACAGGTATATTCGATAAATATGCAAGGAGCTAGATAATAGATGTTCTCTACTATTTGTGGTTCTTCACTCGTTGGTGAGGGATCATATTCTTGTTGTTTAAGGCTACTGAGAGCGCTACGTCATTAGGGGCTGTTGATCTTTGTGGTACATATATTGATCAGCCCGCATTGGTAGCCACATCATCGTAAATGCTAAAGCGAGCATTGAATGATAATTTCGTGCAAGCTTTTCATACCGTGTGGCTATCTTTCTATATTGCTTAATATGGCCAAATGTATTCTCAACCAAGTGCCGATATTTGTACATGCATCAGTCAATATCTTCATTACCTATTAAACTGTTATCCTTGCGTAGAATAACGGGTGTCGTGTTGTTATCACGAACCAACTTTCTCAGTTTTTTACAATCGTAGCCTTTGTTAGCAACAACGACTTTATTTGTTGAACAATTTGCTACGAGTGACTCTGTGTGAACTATATCATGTGTATTTCCGCACGATAATTCATAGAGAATAGGCAATCCTCTGCTATAACCTAAGTATTAGTTTGTTAATTTATGCTGCATACAACATTGGCTGTATTAATTTCACATTTATATAAATCATTCAGCAAAACATACCCATATTCTTCGTCTTTAATTATTTGAGCTTTGGGAGTAGTAAGCTCAAATCAAGACGATTTGTGCATTTCATTTTCTATGAACATAGAATTTAATACCAACACCGTATTTTAATTCAGTAAAAATTAATAGTCGTACTCACAAAATAGCGGCGGCTTTGCTGACTTTTGCATTTAGAACGAGTAGATCTTGAATATGCTCATCTCTACCATTTTCAAAACGAGGTTAAGCTAAATATCAATATACTCCATTTACAATATTTGAATGAACTCAGGCGCCAGAATTCAATCCGAGAGTTGAGTTTTTATTGCAATATGGTTGCACTGGCGTGGCTATTTTATTCATTAACGAGAGATACAATGAAAATAATTTTAAACAAGCTTGTTATTACTACTTTAGCTGCAACTATAGTGATGTCTAATGATGCTCGGGCTGAAAATAATAATCAAATGTTGAGAAAAGCAGTCGATATGCAAGCCGAGCGCTTAATGCAGCAGTACCAAATTCCTGGTTTAGCGGTGGGTATAATTGTTGATGGTAAGTCACAGTTTTATAATTATGGTGTTGCGAATAAAGAAAAGAACCAAGCAGTAACACAGAATACACTGTTTGAATTAGGATCGGTCAGTAAAACCTTTGCTGCAACCTTTGCGAGTTATGCTCAAGGCAATGGTACTTTATCATTTGATGACACTGTTGATAAATATCTACCTGAGTTGAAAAATAGCGTTATTGGCAGCACAAAACTTACACAGTTAGCTACCTATACAGCAGGTGGTCTGCCTTTACAGTTCCCTGATAATGTTAAGACTGACGATGATATGGTGCAATATTATAAATCTTGGCAGCCAACCTTTGCTGAAAATTCACAACGACTCTATTCAAATCCAAGTATAGGTTTATTTGGCTATGTTTCTGCATTAAGTATGAAAGTTGATTATGCACAGTTTCTGGAAATTAAAATATTTCCGTCGTTAGGCATGTCAAATACGTTTGTTAATGTCCCAGCAAATAAAATGGATGATTATGCATTTGGATATAATGCTTCAGGCGATGCTGTGAGAGTAAATCCCGGTATGCTGGATGCACAAGCATATGGCATTAAGTCTACTAGTGCAGATATGGTGCAATTTATTAAAGCGAATTTAGGGTTAGTCTCTCTCGATGATAAAATCAATACGGCCTTGAAAAGTACTAGGAAGGGCTATTATCAAGCGAGCACTTTCACGCAAGGACTAGCGTGGGAAATGTATCCTTTACCAACTAACTTGGCTGCTCTGTTAGCTGGAAATTCAGTTGAAACCATTACACAACCTCAACCAATCGATATTAATAATTCTCCTCAAGTAGCTTTGCATAATGGCTGGATCAATAAAACAGGTTCAACAAATGGGTTTGGCGCATATATTGTATTTATTCCGGCAAAAAATGCTGGAATTGTTATGTTAGCAAACAAATATTACCCCAACGTAGAACGGGTCAAAGCCGCCTATGCGATTTTAGATTCAGTTATCAGCAGATAACGAAGAATAAAAAGCCACTCATTAGTTTAGTGAGTGGTGTTTTTTTATTTATCGAATATGACTTTTTGCCAAATTTTTTTCGCT
Source organism: Pseudoalteromonas sp. SR45-6 (assembly GCF_014163545.1). Lineage (NCBI taxonomy): Bacteria > Pseudomonadati > Pseudomonadota > Gammaproteobacteria > Alteromonadales > Pseudoalteromonadaceae > Pseudoalteromonas > Pseudoalteromonas sp. SR45-6. Next base: position 12,246 of record NZ_JACJDM010000046.1, on the reverse strand, counting down.
AGGCATTACTTGAAAGCCGATCATTTCAGCAATCCTTTTTCGCTTTTGCTAGTTTGTCCCAGTAACCCGCTAGTTCGTAATGTTGATATATAGCTGTTTCAAACTCGGGAGTTATTTGCAGGTTATAATCATACTCTGGCGCATCTTTTATTACTTTGCGGTTGAGATCAACACTGATGGTTTTGTCGAGCCAGCATACTTCGCTGATCCACTCTGGTGGCACGAGCACTTTATGTCCACCCCACCAATTACTGGTATCGATGATCAGATAACGCACCGCCCACGTTGTTTCTTCTACTAATAATCCAGATACATGACCAATATCACCATCATTTGCATTAATATGATAGCCAATAACCTCTTTGCAACTTCGTAAATTTGGATCGGCTTTTTTATTATCTTCACTTTTAACATTATGGTGAGTTAGTTGTGCGCTGCGTGCACCTGCTTCTGTATGTGGGAGGTGTTGGTGGTCACGGTACAATAAATAAGGGTAAATACCGCCTCCCCAAAATCCTTCGCCTACCCAATAATAAGGGTAACCATAATAATCGAGTAAGCTGGCCTCATTTTGCCGTGACACGGGTTTATTGTTATCGATAGTTGGGCTGTTTTTAACTTGTTCTTTACTGATCAACACTGGCAGAATTTTTTCTATCCAGTTTGGTTTTTGAACCGCAATTGGTGAGATCTAAACCTGACGGCTGGATAGCCAAGAACCTGTTTCAACAACAAAATAGCGGATCACCCATGCTAAATCATCGAATAGAAAATCTTTTTCTTTACCGATCACACCATCGGTAGCAGCGATAGCGCAATTTTCTAGATCTTTCATGCTACGTAACATAGTAGTTATCCTTTTTAATGGGGTCGACAGTATAAAGTGTTGGCGTGTTTTAGAGCTGATATTGAGGTTGCCAACTAGGCGATGATTTGAATGAACCGCTTTAGTTTTAGCTTATTTGCCGCGGTTGTCTGTGCGCTGCAGTACACAGCCAAATTAGCGAGTTAATTACATGAATGCAGTAATGACCTATGAATCGCTGCTTTTTATTATTGACACACAGTTGTTTTGAGTTCGATAACGAACAGAACCTTAGCCTCTTACATAATAAAGTGATGGTAGGTAGTGAAGAATACACTTTACCGCCGATGGTGATCGCTCCACTTAATACTGAGGATATCCTAATGGATAAATACTTTTCAAAAATACTATGTGTTGTTGCAATACTGATGGTTTCACAATTAACTGGTTGCTATAAATCCTCAGAAATTGCTGCAGAAAAGCCGCCAAAAAGTACGGTGGCTAACAATGTTTTAGATATCGATGTAACTACAAACGTTAAAATGGCTTTAATGAATGATCCTATTCTCAGAGCATTTAATATCGAAGTCATTACGAATAAAGGCGATGTGCGTTTAATTGGTATTGTTGATAGCCAAAGCCAAATTGACTCAGCAATGTTAATTGCCAAAGGTGCTGAAGGTACGCATGCTATTCATGATGAACTGACTGTGAAAAGGAGTTCGTTATGAAAGGATATCTAATCGTGGGGGTTATAACCGCTGTTTTTGCTGTTACAGCAGTTGCCCAAGAAGATGAACGCGAAGGCGAACACCATATGATGATGGGCAAGATGATGCATGATAAAGAAACATCGCATATGGAACCAAAAATGCGGCAAATGTTTTCGCTAATGCAACAGATCGAAAACGAAAATAATCCACAAAGGTCAACACGCCCTAAAGCGCAGTAGAATAAATCGACTCTGAGCCACTACTTTCAGCGCTAACAGTGTTGAAAATAGCGGCCTTGAGAGATGCACTTTCAATTTTTTATAAAGCGGTCATTTATAAATATAATTATTAGGTGCTAGGGCCGGTTACCTCTCTGGTTGAAGATTGTTTAATTTACAAGCTATTTAATCACCATGCTAGGTTTGTAATCTGATGGGTTAAGTAAAAAATTAAGTAAAACTTCCGCACTTTATTCTGGCTCTCTACCTACATTAATACTGCCTTATCTAAAAACCAAACATACGGATGTAAAAGTAACTGTGAAAGATAAACAGGCTCTAGCCCTTGAAACTAAAGTTAATGGCCTCATACCTTTTACGAGGTCAAAAATTTTAAATGAACAAAGTAACAGGTGTATTTCGAAAAACTTAGGTTAGAAATCTAATAAGTTTATATTTAAACCGATTATTTTTATAAGGATAAAGTTATGACACAACGTGTAATTGAAATGCCAGACTTAGGCATGGGGACATTCCGCTTAGAAGGAAAAACAGCTTATGAATCTGTAAAAATGGCATTAGAAGTTGGCTTTCGCCATATTGATACCGCACAGATTTATGGCAATGAAGAGCAAGTTGGCCAAGCGATAAAAGACAGCAATATCCCTAGAGACGAGCTATTTATTACCACCAAAGTGTGGAATAACAAACTGAATAAAAGCGATTTTATCGCCAGTGTAAAAGAGTCTCTTAACAAACTGCAACTCGATTCAGTCGATTTATTGTTGATCCATTGGCCTGCGCCATCAAACGATGAGCCAATGAGCGAGTATTTAACTGAGTTATTAACGGCAAAGCAGCTAGGATTAACTAAGCATATTGGTGTATCGAACTTCACTATTGCGAATTTAAAAGAAGCCATGCAAACACTGGACTCACGTGAAATATTCACCAACCAAATAGAAGTACACCCTTATTTAACCAATACCAAGTTACGTGCTTTTTGTCAGCAGCATGACATTCATATCACCGCCTATATGCCATTTGTGGTAGGTAAAGTGTTAAACGATCATACCATTATTGATATTGCTAAGAAGCATGATGCAAGCCCTGCACAAGTAGTTATTGCATGGGTAAACGCCAAGGGTATGACGACCATTCCGTCATCAACTAAGCGTAAAAATCTTGAAGATAACTTTAATGATAAAGCCGTAAAACTTGATGAAGAAGACATTGCGCGTATTGATGCTCTCGATTGCGGCGACCGTCAAGCAACCCCAAGTTTTGCACCGCAGTGGGATCAAGACACGTTTTAAGCGTGTTCAATATAAAGTGCAGTGAGTCTGCACTTTTTAATGCAAAGGAATAACTATGTTAACCGTTATAGCAATGCTGTCATGTAAAAACGCTGATGCAGCTACGTTACTTAGTGCACTTGATAACTTACAAAAGTTATCACGCAAAGAAGTAGGGTGTTTGCGCTACGAGCTGGCTGTGAAAAATAATGACACGCAAACAGATTACATTGTAACTGAACAATGGGCTACAAATGAGCACTTTGAAGAGCATAAGTTAGCGCCGCATTTTAAAATGTTTGGTGAGCAGGCTGGTGATCTACTTATTCACAGTAATATTGATGTGTATAAAACGATTGGTTAATAATATACCCAAACCACCTCAAGATGCAGAATTCAGCGTTTCACAGGTGCTTAATATCAAGGCGTTACTTTGCAAGAATGGCCGTCCCTTTTAAGAAGTAACAACGCTGAGAGTAAGTGCCTGTGAAACGCCCGAAGGGTTGTTTTAAAAGCGATTTATACTGCGTTATTGATTTTAACAATAGAACCACTATTATTTGCAATCAATGCCTTGCCTAAATCGCTTTTAATTCCAACTGAAACTCGCATCTTGAGGTGGTTTGGGTATATAGGGGCAGTGTTTAAAGCCACGTATTTTATATCGAGCTTAGCATGTTAAGCATGGCTTTAATAACGCCTTAGCAGGTGACAATGAGTGAGTCTTGATAACTTACCTAATGTACTGACCTGCGTTTTTGGGTATATAAAGTTATGCCATGGTATTTTTCATCGCTCACTGGTTATATCCGCTTTCTTTGTGTTTATGGCATCGGTGGTCAGTTTTACTTTCATGTAATAAATTTTTAAGTTTTTTGACTGTTGATACTAAATCAAGGAGTCAGTTTATTTATTGTCCAAGATTTAATTTCGGCTTGTATTATATCTAACTCGCCTTAACGTATTTGACTAGTAATCAAAAAAGACCCTATGGATACTGTGAGACTGTTAAATAAAAGTAACAAAGCTTAACGTTTTACACACACATCAAAAGGTCGAATATGCACACAATAAATAAAAAAGCATTATCAATTGCCGTAGCATTGGCTTGCGCATTCCCGTTACATGCCCAACAAGCTGCTACGAATAATCCAACAAATACGAATGAAAACAACACTGCGCAAGAACAAAGTACTTCCTTAGAGATTATCTCTGTAACAGCAACCAAACGTAAAACAAAGTTAATGGAAACACCTGTTGCCATTACAGCATTAACTGAAGCTGAGCTGAAAAGAAACGGTGTTAATAGCGTTAAGGATATTGCTAACTTAGTCCCTGGCTTAGATATTTCAACTGCAACAGATCAAGCTGCGCCGGTTATTTCAATGCGAGGTGTACGCTCTACTAATATTACTGAGCTTGGCGATCCGGCTGTGGGTGTTCACCTTGATGGTATTTACTCACCACGTATGCAAGGTGCCCTTGCATTGATGTACGACATAGACAGGGTTGAAGCTCTAAGGGGTCCACAAGGCACTCTATTTGGTCGTAACTCAACGGTGGGTAGTATTAATGTTATTTCAGCAAAACCAGATTTTACCGGTTTATATGGCAACGTCAGTATTGAAGCGGGAAACTTTAATAGTAAAAATATTGATGCAGTCTTAAATATTCCTATTAATGATGAATTTGCCGTTAGGTTTTCAGGAAAAGGCTTGAAACGGGATTCTTATTTAGAAGGTTATTACGATCCTAACCAATATGACTCAAGACGCTTAAGCGACGATATTCTTAATGCGCCAGTAACCTCTGAAGATTCTTATCAAGGCGTGGGTCAAACAATTACCCAACGAGAAAACTGGTGGATAGATGGCGCTGGCACAGATCCAGAAGCGCAAAAAGTTCGCGCGCTAACACCGGCTGATAAAAGCAATTTTTACAATAATGCTGATGAATATTCATTTAGAATTAGCACCTTGTGGGAGCCTTTGGACGGCAATTTTTCAAACCACACTGTTTTTCAAAAGTATGTAAATGACAGCAATAACAACCTAGATTTAGTTAACTGCGATAAAATTCGCGGCAGAAGTGCTGAACTAGGGGGAGACTGCACTAACTTTTTACCCAGCGATAATACTTATCAGGCGGTTGTAAATGTGCCCGGTAAGCTTAATTTAGATATCACGTACTTAAGAAACACCCTTAATTACAACATAAACGATGAATATTCACTTGTCTGGTTATTGGGCTATGAAGATATGGAACGCTCTTCAGCACAAGATAGTGAAGTAGGTTTAGACCCTTGGGATGGCGCAACTTACTTTTTAGACGGCACTGGCGCAGAGTCTTTTTCAACTGAGCTGCAAATACAATCTGATGAATATGGCGACTTTATCTGGATTGCAGGTATTAATTACTTTCATGAAAGAACAAAAACCTTAGGTTATTACGATAATCCTATGGATGACAAAGCGTTTTGGGATCAACCCGATCGTTCTACCGACGCCCTCGCATTATTTGGTCAAGGTACATACAACTTAACTGAAAAGTTACACCTAACACTTGGCTATCGATTTAGTGATGAAACAAAAGAAGATAAAGGCGGAAAAACCTATCGCTGTTCTAATGCTGATGGCTGCGCCGTAGGTTGGTTAAATAGAACGGATCTAAATAATTTACCAGTTGATTACTACGAAGATCCTTCAATTTATGCGTCATACTTTGCAAACGATAATAAAGGAAGTTGGCAGCATCATGACTTTCGTGTTGGTTTAGACTACGACATTTCACCTGAAACGATGGTTTATACCTACCTTGCCAGTGGTTTTAAAGCTGGTGGAATTGGTGATGTATATGAAGTCGTAAATGATAGAACGGGCGACGTAACACGCTTTGAAACTAAGTTCGATCCAGAAGAAGTACTTACATGGGAGCTTGGCGCTAAATCGAGCTTTTTTGATAATTCATTAAACTTAAAAGCCGCGTTTTTCTACACAGATTACACCGACATGCAATACGCATCAGTGGGCTCAATCGGTAATGTAGAACGTTTATCTGTGGTAGAAGATGAAGATGGCTCTCCCGTTTTAGATAGCAATGGCGAGCCGGTACTTGATTTTCAAAACAAGCCTATGATTGCTTATTACACACAAAATGTTCCTAGTTCAACAATCAAAGGTATTGAGCTTGAGTTTGATTGGAAGCCTTACCCAAGCGGGCGTATCACCGGTTATGTAACCTGGACTGATGCTAAAGTGACGGACGATTGGAATACTAAATGGGATTACGATGCTGAGTATCTTTTTGATATTTCTTATGAGGAATCAAAAAATCCTGAAAATACACTGCTATCAACCAACCTTAAAGGCAATAACCTAGCGATGACGCCTAAGTTCACGGCGAACATCAGCTACACACATACATTTGATTTAGGTGAATATGGTTTTATCCATAGTTGGCTTAATGCGAGCTGGAAAGATGAATCGTACTCAACAGTATGGAATGTTGATAAACACTTAGATGATATGGACTTTAGCGTGTCGGACGAGGCGACAAAATACATTGATGATAGCCGAGATGCATTTGCAGTCTATAACGCGTCAATTAAATATGAGCCGCAAGGACAAAGCTGGTACGCAGAAGTATTCGTTAATAATGCCTCTGATGAAACTATTCAATATTGGAATAATACTAGCAAAGGAATTCCAAAAGGCAGCTTTGGCATGCCAAGGTATTACGGTGTAAGAGCTGGTTTTTCATTCTAGATAACCTAACCACAATTAAACTTCCCACAGTCAATATACCACTGTGGGAGGTGTACAATTGAAATAAGGATCAATAATGAAAACTAAGCTTATTAGCTCGTTAGTTGCAGGTTGTGTGTTTATCTCACCTTTTACATATGCCAATTATTTTAAAGATAATTTTTCATGGGGTTACGATAATACCATTTGGAATGCGCGAAGTGGCGACAATGGCTCGCCTTTTGGCTGTGAATTTTCCCCTGCAATGATTAACCCAAGCCAACAGGGGATCACGCTTTCATTATCGCAAGGCGCATGTGCCGAGCTGCAAAGTAATAATTTTTATGGCTTTGGCAAAGTGCAAGGCAGTGTTAAGTCAGGAAATACACAAGGCACTGTGTCTTCCATTTTTACTTACACATCGTGGTGGGATTCACCCGGCAGAGCATGGCAAGAGATAGATATTGAGCTTTTACCCTCTCTTGGAAACGTTGTTCATACCAATGTGATTTACCAGCCGCAAGGCGGCACTTATCAAAGCTGGGAAAAGGACATCGACTTAAGTCAGTTTGGGCTTGATTACAGAGAAAACTTATTAACTATTGGCTTTGATTGGTCTAGCAACTCGATTCGTTGGTACCTATACGACGCTCAAGGAAATGAGCAAACATTAAGAGTGCTCTACAAAGACAATGGCGATGGTCATTTAGCTGAAAATGAAATTCCCGCGTATGCATGGCCGATGGATAATACAAAAATAATGATTAACCAATGGAATGGTGATAACTCAACCGAAGGCTATTACTTCCCTGGTCAATACTATGGTAGCCCTTCGTGGGCGTACTATGATTTTATTGAGTACATTCCCCAATAAAATTAAGAAGTTTGTATCTATAAATAGAATTTAATCTCGAAGGTTTTTAATGTCTCAAATCAAATATTCTAAATTATTATTTTGCTTACTGCCCGTAGTTGGGGCGCTTACTTGTCAATATTCATTCAGTGCAGAGCGTGAGCAAGTCAACTGGCCTTATGTAAACACTAAACTTAAACGCGATCCCGCTGTAGAAGCGCAAATTGAACAACTACTGGCAAAGATGACCATAGAGCAAAAAGTGGCGCAAATGATTCAGCCCGAAATTGGTTATTTAAGTGTTGAACAAATGCGTAAATATGGGTTTGGTTCATACCTAAATGGCGGCAATACAGCCCCCTATGGCGACAAACGCGCTGATCAGGCCACATGGTTAAAATATGCCGATGAAATGTACCTAGCATCAATAGACTCAACGAAAGACGGTATTGCAATACCGACTATTTGGGGTACTGATGCCATGCATGGACATAGCAATGTGTATGGCGCTACGTTATTTCCGCACAATATTGGCTTAGGAGCTGCGCATGATGTCGACTTAATTAAGCGCATAGGCCAAGCAACAGCGAAAGAAGTCTCAGCCACTGGGATTGAATGGAGTTTTGCTCCTACTGTCGCTGTAGTTAGAGATGATCGCTGGGGCAGAACTTATGAAAGTTACTCAGAAGACCCTGAATTAGTTAGGTTGTATGCAGGTAGTATGGTTACCGGTATTCAAGGTGACATAGGCGCTGACTTTTTAAAAGGCAGTAACCGTATTGCCACCGCTAAGCACTTTGTGGGTGATGGTGGCACTGAGCGAGGCGTTGATCGCGGAAATACGCTTATCGATGAAAAAGGATTAAGAGATATTCACAGCGCAGGTTATTTTTCGGCTATTAATGAAGGTGTGCAATCAGTGATGGCATCATTTAATAGTTGGAATGGCAAACGTGTACATGGTGATAAACATTTATTAACGGATGTACTTAAAAACCAACTTGGTTTTGATGGGTTTGTAGTCAGTGATTGGAATGCTCACAAGTTTGTAGAAGGCTGCGATTTAGAGCAATGTGCGCAAGCAATTAACGCGGGCGTTGATGTGATCATGGTGCCAGAGCATTTTGAAGCGTTTTATCATAATACTGTTAAGCAAGTGAAAGACGGTGTAATCGCAGAATCAAGAATTAACGATGCCGTTAGGCGCTTTTTAAGGGCTAAAATCCGCTGGGGTGTGTTTTCGAAGAGCAAACCATCAGCGCGACCTGAATCACAACACCCGCAGTGGTTAGGTGCTAATGAGCATCGCATTTTGGCAAGAGAAGCGGTTCGTAAGTCACTCGTTCTGTTAAAAAACAACGAAAACGTGCTGCCAATCAAAGCGAGTAGCCGCATCTTAGTTGCCGGCAAAGGCGCGAATGCAATTAATATGCAAGCGGGTGGCTGGAGCGTTTCTTGGCAGGGCACAGACAATACCAATAGTGACTTTCCAAATGCGACCTCTATTTATGCGGGTTTACAGTCGCAAGTAACAAAAGCGGGTGGTGAGATCACTTTGAGCGAGTCTGGTGAGTATACTAGCAAGCCAGATGTAGCCATCGTGGTGATCGGTGAAGAACCTTATGCAGAATGGTTTGGTGACATCGAGATGCTTGAGTTTCAGCATGAAACTAAACATGCGCTTGCGTTATTAAAGCAGCTTAAAGCTGATAATATTCCTGTAGTAACGGTATTCTTAAGCGGCCGCCCGTTGTGGGTTAATAAAGAGTTCAACGCATCGGATGCCTTTGTTGCTGCTTGGCTACCAGGCTCTGAAGGTGAGGGCGTTGCAGATGTACTATTAACTAATAGCCAAGGTAAAGCCCAGTTTGATTTCAGCGGTAAGTTGAGTTTTTCATGGCCTAAATATGATGACCAATTTACGTTAAACTTAAACGATGCTGACTATGACCCATTATTTGCTTATGGCTATGGCTTAACTTATCAGGACAACATAAATGTGCCTGTTTTGAGTGAGAAAACCAGTCCTAAAAAAATTGTTAATAGTGACTCACATCCGCTGTTTGTAAGAAACTTAGCCAAAAATATGACTTGGCAACTGGCAGATACAAGCACAGAAAAGGTGTTAGCCAGCGGTGCATCAGCAACCAGTGGCGATAAACAGAGTTTACTTATGCAATCAGTCAATTTATCTTATCAAGAAGATGGCCGTGGCTTTAATTGGCGCGCACAAGCTGCTGTTAGCTTGAGTTACCTAGAGCCTAAACAGCTAGATAGTAAATTTAGTGCAGGTTACCTTGAATTAAAAATGCGCATAGATAAAGCTCCTGAACAAGGAGCAAACTTGCATGTCATGTGTAGCGAAAATCATTGCTTAAGGAATATTGATTTTTCATCATTTTCACAATTAATGACAGACAAAAGTTGGCATACTCTAGCAATCTCTTTGCACTGTGGTGATAGCGGACTTGCTGAGCAAAAAATAACAGACGCGCTGCGCATTACCAGTCAAAATTTAAGTTTAGCAATTGCTGATGTGGTGTTGACTATAAAACCGAGTAATTACTCATTATCATTAACGTGTGCAAAGTAATACCCTATGGCTGTTGATTAACGTTTATTAATCAACAGCCTATAACATTGGATTTAATAATGTGAATAGTAATAACCCTAGAAGTCAGTTGTTCTGGTTATTCCAAAGTTGTGGTTGGATTGTCTATGCAATGCTGACCGAATTAATGATAAAAATACCAAGCGAAGAGCCATGGACAATACATATACCGCATTTAATTATTGATGTAGCGTGTGGCTTTTTGATCACTTTAACGTTAAGACGATTTTACAACTGTTTTAGTCAGCAAGAGCTCAAAGTTAAAGTCGCGTTACGTATTATGCTGCTTCTAATTGCAACATTACTCTGGACGCAAATTAAATGGATTTCCTTGCAGTGGTTATATGGTAACTGGTGGCTTTCAATGTCATGGTTTGACTTTGGTACATGGACGTCAGCCTCGTTAACCATGCTTTCAACATGGACTGCCTTTTATTACGGGATTAAAATTTATTTAGATAATCTTGAGCAAACTCAAAAGGCCGCAGAAGCTACCCATTTAGCGAAAGAGTCACAGCTAAAAATGCTTCGATATCAGCTTAACCCGCATTTTATGTTCAATAGTATTAACGCCATTTGCACGTTAATATTGAAAAAAGAAAGCTTGCAGGCAGTAAACATGCTTGAAAAACTATGTGACTTATTGCGCCATAGTTTATATACCGACCCACTTGAAAAAGTAGCTATCAAAGAAGAAATCGCAATGTTAAGAACCTACCTAGATATTGAACAATGCCGATTTGCTGACAAGCTAGAGGTTAATATTAGCGTTGATGAACCATGCAACGATTTATTAATACCTTCTTTATTAATTCAACCATTGGTAGAAAACGCGTTAAAACATGGTATGCGAGCAGATCAAAAAATGGTGATCACAATTAATGTTGAAAAAACAAAATCCGCATTGCTTATTAAAGTTGCTGATACTGGTAAAGGCTTTGATGATAATAAAAAAACCAAAAGAGGCATCGGCTTGGCTAATTGTGAGCAACGCTTAAAATTAATATATGGTAATAGTCACCGAATTGAAAAAGGCAATGCGACTACCGGTGGTGCGTGGTTTTGTATCTCTCTTCCAATTAATGGTTTGCAATCATGATTCAATTAAAAACGTTACTCGTTGATGACGAATACAGTGCTATTGAAGGTTTGCGTATTCGCTTAGAAGCCTTTGCTGAAATTGAAGTGATTGGCAGTGCACAAAGTGTTGATGAAGCAATTAAAGTACTTAACGAATATGATGTAGATTTAGTGTTTCTAGATATAGAAATGCCAACAAAGTCAGGTTTTGAATTAATTAAACATTTTCAACCAGAGAGCTGCCCTGCGGTTATCTTTGTTACGGCATTTCATCAACATGCTGTTAAAGCTTTTGAGGTGAGGGCGCTGGATTATTTACTTAAGCCCGTTAAGTTAGCTCGCCTTGCAGAAGCCATTGAAAGAGTTATTAAAACCCAAAAGCTAAACAGAAAAACCGAACTTATTGAAGTGCACCAATCGCTGGTGATCAATGAATCGCAACCACTTGAAGTGGCGGGTAATTCTGACTATAAGTTTGAAGCTGAGAATTTAGTTATTCAAGATGCTAAAAACCCAATTCAAATTATTCCGTTTAAAGATATTTTATGGATTGATGCGGCGGGGGATTATATGTGTGTACACACACCTGCTGAAACACACGTAATGCGGGCGCGTTTAAAAGAGCTTGAAAAAAACACCTTGCCTGAAGATTTCCTGCGAATACATAAATCAACGATTGTAAATTTAAGCCATATAAAGCAACTTAACCCACTTAGAAACTCTGAATACACGGCTGTATTACAAAGTGGTAAAACACTTAAAGTCAGTCGTACCTATAGTAAAAATTTAAAGAGTTTGTTCAAATAATAAATATATTAATATTGAGAGTATTAAACTATAACTGCAACAGTTTGTATAATAGGCATTTGTTAGGCTATCTCAGGTCATAATTTATAAGGATTTTATATTTCTATGGCAAAACCTCAGC
>NZ_JACJDM010000045.1:0-40713 GCF_014163545.1 Pseudoalteromonas sp. SR45-6 | reverse complement strand
GATAAAGTTACCGAGAATAAAGTTAGCGAGAATAAAGTTAGAGAGAATAAAGTTAGCGAGAATAAAGTTCGAAGAATGAAGTTTTGCTGATAGATAAGAAAAGTGGTGGAGGGAGCTGGATTCGAACCAGCGAAGGCTGAGCCGTCAGATTTACAGTCTGATCCCTTTGGCCGCTCGGGAACCCCTCCACACTAATTTTGTCGCATTTGGCCCCACTTAACTTAGCGGTAAGAAAAGTGGTGGAGGGAGCTGGATTCGAACCAGCGAAGGCTGAGCCGTCAGATTTACAGTCTGATCCCTTTGGCCGCTCGGGAACCCCTCCAATGCAACGGCGCTGATAATAGCAAAGTGAGCATTTAAGTAAAGAAAAAAGCTAAAGAAATATTAAATAAAGCCGATAAATATCTATTACTAACTGCAATCGGCTAAAGTCTATGCAAATCGATGATTTGTTAATCACAGAGAGTCAACTTAACAATCGTCTTGCCAAAAGTGTCTCAGAACACCGTCGTGGCGAGTTTGCATTATTATTGGCAATGCTTTCTCATGACGTGTTAGATTTTAGTCAATTTCATCTCCCTAAAACCCCATTTGATGCACATGCTTCAACACCAACTGAAGCGCAATTACGTGAACAATTAGGGGCAGGGCCTGAGCAAGCATTGGCTCCAGATGAATTTGATATGCTCATTGGCCAACATAATGCACAGCTATTACAACAAGGCAGCATGGCAGATATTCGTTTACGCTCGTGCCTTGCGCCGGAACCATTAGTGATCAGGGATGATAAAAACCATATTCCACTAATGGTGATTGATAATTGCGAACTTGTCGTGCGAAAGCGTCATTTAGATAAAGAAACACAGCTGGATCATCCGCAAATGGATGCGGCTGCATTTTACGATAGCCTTAATAATGCTGAGCTTCATCAACCCTTACACCTTGCCCAAGCGTGATATTAAGCTGTAATAATTATCGGTAAAAATATTTTATTTATTTTAGTGTAAAAAAAGCATCCACAAACTAAATGCAATTGCTATAATGACCCCAAATGGCATTTCCAATTTACTTGGTATTATTGCCATCATCATTAAATCAAGGTAATTAGGAACGTAATGAAGAAAACATTCACGCTGAATCACGAGAAAATCAAATACCCTCGCATGGTAGATGCTGCAAAGCATGAAGTAAAAAAGTATTTGAAAAGAGAGCGTAACAAAACGTTGCCAATTGATGCTGATTACTGGGCATTTGATTGTAAATTTGGTAACACTGCTGAAGATGCCCAAGTGGTGCACGTTGCTGAAATTAGCAACTCAATCAGCGAAATTGAAAAACAAGGCTTAGAGTCGTTTTATGTTGAAATCATTGCTAGAGCTGCACAACGTCAAGTGCAAGACTCTGATGATGAAATTTAAAAGTAATTGATTTAATGAAAGAATGGGCTAAGTAGCCCATTTTTTGTGCTTGCAAAAAAGTAAGTCCAGCACTTTATTTTGCACCTGGTTGGTGCGAAATAGATTTTTTATTTTATTTAAATAATACAACTAATTGATTTATAAGTTTTTGTAAAGTTGGTTCTGTAATTGCTATTACTTTTAATTATGCAGTTAGGAGCAAACACATGGCAAGAATGAGTTATATCAGTAGCGTCGAACGTTACCAAGAATACCAAACCGTGATCCACGACTTACTTGACTCAGTGCTAGCAAGCTTAGAAGACGGTGTTAAAAAACAACAAGATAATCGTTACTTAATCGCTCAATACCCATTTTTAGAATTACAATACTGTTTAGATAAAAATGGCGTGCAGCTAGGTAATAATGTCTGCTTTAAACGTCAGTATATGAAAACCTTAAATAATCGTGGCGATTCACAGGATTTGAGTGAAAGGCCGTATTTTCAAGGTATCCAACAGCAGCAACATACTCGTTTTACGCCGCCCTATATTTCGATCGCGACCAATCACTTATGTATTTCAGCAATAAAATCGTTACATGCTTCATATGGCGAAAATCGCTATTTAGTGATTGATGTATGTCTAACGCAATTAATCGAATTTATTATGGGGGATCGTACTCGCGCCACGATGACGCCATTTTTTAAAGCGGGTTATGGCATTATTGTCAGTTGCTTATTTATCTTAGTGTTATTTTTGCTTGGTCGGGTGTTTGGTGATATTTATAGCTTACTGTTTGTCCGCTCTATAGAAAATGATCCGCTCGAACCGTTTACGATCATCATTTTTATCACCCTCGCATTAGCAATATTTGATTTAGGTAAAACGATTCTCGAAGAAGAAATTTTAATGCATAAAGATATCTTTAGGCACAGTTCAACGCGGCGCACTATCACACGGTTTATTTCAACTATTTTAATTGCAGTGTCTATTGAAGCGTTATTAACGATGTTTAAGGCAGCGCTGGGGCAGTCGCAGTATTTATTACCGGCAATTTATATGATGTTGGCGGTTGTAGGGCTATTGATTGCGCTGGCTATTTATGTGTATTTAGGGGCAAAAGCCGAAACCTTATTATTGAGCGCACAACGCAATAAGAAAGGGCATTAATAAAAATGGGGTAGGCGATGAATGCCTACCCCAACTCAACTTAGTTTATTCTGCGCGGTCTTGGGCGCGACGAGTTTTAAAATCTGAATCGGCTTGCCATTTTGGCCAATCACCGTTGTTTGCCAATTGTGATGCGATATCAACAATTAACTCGATGTCTTGTTTTACACCACCTAATGACCACTGAGCAGAGTAATCATCAGCTTCTTTATGGTATTTATGAGCAATATAATCTGGATCTGTATCACCTAAACTCATAAACAGTAAACCAGGTACGCCTTGTTTAGCTAGTGAGAAGTGATCTGAACGGAAGAATAGGCCGTTTTGTGGCACGGGATCCATTTTTACATGACGGCCTTGTTTGCTTGCGGCTTTGCTAAGGTAGTCTTCCATTTGTGATAAGCCTTTGCCGTATTGCAGTATGTAATCGGTGCCATCTAGCACATTCATACCATCAATATTTAACAGAGCGACCATCTGCTTGGTAGGGATAAGTTCGCCACTGGCAAATTGCTCTGAGCCAATTAACCCTGTTTCTTCGGCGGTAAAGTTCGCAAAAATAATCGAGCGCTTAAACGGTTTTTGTTTATGCATGTTACTTAATATACGAGCGATTTCAATTGTGGCAGCACTGCCTGAGGCATTATCAACTGCACCATTATAAATTTTTGGCCCGCTATCAGTTTGCTTAGTGCCAAAATGATCCCAATGTGCGCTGACCACAATATATTCATCAGGCGCTTCACTGCCCGTTAATTGCGCAACAACATTGTGTGATTTAGCGTGTGACACTTCGTTTTTAAATGCAAGGTTTGCTGTTAAATTAAGCGCAGTAGCTTTAAAGTCGTCGTTAAGTGCTTGTTGCTTTAATTGTTGATAGCTCAAGTTTGCTGATTTAAATAGCTGCTCGGTTGCATCGAGTGTTAGCCAACCCATAACCGGTAGTTCTGATGCGTTTAGGTTGTTATCCATCAAGGTATATTTTGTGCCTGTATTTGAGCTTTCAACTACGCCCCAAGGATATGCAGCTGGCGCTGTTTCGTGCACAATAAATACTGCGGCTGCGCCTTGGCGAGCGGCTTCTTCGTATTTGTAAGTCCAGCGACCGTAGTAGGTCATAGCGTTGCCGGTAAATAGCGCATCGTTTTGCGTAGCAAACCCAGGATCATTTACTAACACAACAACCGTTTTACCCGTTACATCAATATTCTTATAATCATTCCAATTATACTCGGGCGCATTAATGCCATAACCAACAAATACTACCTCTGAATCACGAACATCAATAAGTGGCTGTAATTGCTTCGTTCGCGCCGTAAAATCTTTACCAGCGGTAAAGCTCAAGTCGCCAATTTTTAATTGCATGTTTTGATCAGCGGTTACCATCGCCATTTTTACCGGCTGTAAAAACTTATCATTATATGCACCAGTTAATCCAAGCGCTTGGTATTGGTCACTTAAGTAACCCACAGTTTTTACTTCACCGCGCGTTAATGGACCGCGTCCTTCAAATTCGTCTGAGGCAAGGGTTTTAATATGTTGTTTAATATTGCTTAAATTTACACTGGTTGTATTGTCAAGCGTCGTTTGTTCTTGAGCAGGCTCTGAACAGCCAGTTAAGCCCAATAATAAAGTTACACTGAGCGATTTAAAAAGAGGAGTCATAATTGCAGGTTTTTAAGGATACATACTGTGACTATATGGGGTGTCGGTTTTGCTGTCTAGTTTTTTGCCATGAAGCGCAGATATTTTTATAAAATACAATTAGTTGATTTTGGGTACTATGATTTAGGGGCTGAATTAAATTTCGTTGGGTGAAAGGGACTGGCGCAGAAGTTGTGTGAAAAAAAGCTAAAAGCCAGCGAAGAGTGCTGGCCTTTTGCAACAAAATAACACGTTTAAGCGTCAGCTTTCTTTACGCGGATCTTGCTTTTATCAACAGTACTTTGATTCAATGCTTTTATTGCTACAGCAGCTTCTGCATCGTTTGGCATTTCTACAAAGGCAAAGCCTTTCGATTGGCCGGTTTCTTTATCTAGTACTAAATTACAATCGGCTACTTTACCGTGTTCAGTAAAAAGTACGCGGATTTCATGTTCAGTGATAGTGCGTGATAAGTTTCTAACTAATAGTTTCATAAAGAACCATGTTTTAAAAATAACAGGGGTGATTGTCTCAAGGAAAAGCCGTTTGACCTAATGATTAATTACAAACCGCAAAAATAGTTTTTGGCTGATAGCCAAAGAATAAAGTAGGTTCCTTTTTTGGGGGGGAATAGTTAAAGCATAAGAATAGTTAGCCGATAACAACTTAGCTATAAAAAAAACAAGGACGTAATATGCAAGTTAACTCGAAAGATACATATCCACTATTGCAACCTACTTCAAACAGTTCGGTGGTCGAAATCAACACGCCAGTGAATAGTAAAGAGCAATTAAAAAGTGAAATGGAGCGCCTAGCGAAGGACATCTATCATAAAGGGCAGTTTAAAGAGCCTGATGCAACATACTATAAGCCTGTAAATAAAGATGCCAATATATTAAGACCTATTGAAGAGGTTATGTATGATATTGGAGTCGCTACAGTTCATTTGTATATGCCTGGTGGTGATGTCCCTAAAGCAGTTGAGAAGATGCTTTCACCCTATGATAGCGTTATGGCTGAATTAAGGAGTGAACAGCCTTCCTTAGCAAATAAAAGTTGGGGTATTTCTATCAATGAGTCAGGTGAGCTTACAGTAACGGGTTCTCTTAATGATGATGAAAAGGCAATCATTGCAGAAAAACTAAATAGTAATGAAGAGCTAGTCACTGCCGTTAATGATTTTAAGTCTAATTATTTAAAGTATATTAAGATGGAGCCTAGAGGCTGGGGTAATTATGACGTAAATGAAAGTAATTTTGCGGACGTCTTTGATTTTAGAGAAATGTTAGAAAGCTCAAGGAGTAGCGAAGAGTTTAAAGCAACGTGGGATTATGAAACAAATTGGCTTAAGTTGAACGATAATGTTTCAGCACAATTGAGAAGCAATGCTTCGAAACGAAAATAAACGTTGAAAAATATATGCTAAAAATTTTTACAACAACTAAGAAGAAATGCTCTTAAAATTAACTTTAAGGGTTTAGCATGAAAGGTAAGACCATTAATATAACAAAAAAGCCGTTAGTGATTTAATCCATTACTAACGGCTTTTTCAATTCTGTAAAAATGATTACTTCACTTCTTTACCCGCAGCTTGTTGATCAGCATGGTAGCTTGAACGAACAAATGGGCCTGATGCGGCATGAGTAAAGCCAATTTCATCAGCGTACTCTTTAAGCGCGTCAAACTCTGCTGGTGGCACGTAGCGTTTTACAGGTAAGTGATGCTTTGATGGCTGTAGGTATTGGCCAACCGTTAGCATATCGACATTATGCGCGCGTAAATCACGCAGTACTTCTTCGATTTCGCTAATTTCTTCGCCAAGACCAACCATTAGACCTGATTTAGTTTTCACTTCAGGGTGTGCTTCTTTAAAGCGACGCAGTAATTCTAATGACCATTTGTAGTCAGCACCTGGGCGCGCAAGTTTATATAAACGCGGTGCAGTTTCAAGGTTATGATTGAATACATCTGGTGGCGTTTCTATTAAGATTTCAAGCGCTCGGTCCATGCGACCACGAAAATCAGGCACTAAAATTTCGATGGTGATTTTTGGGTTATACTTACGAATTTCACGAATACAATCAGCAAAATGTTGTGCGCCGCCATCACGTAAATCATCACGATCCACAGAGGTGATCACCACATAGCTTAACTTCATATCGCGAATAGTAAGAGCCAACTTCTCAGGCTCTGCGGCGTCTGGTGTTAACGGACGGCCATGGGCAACATCACAAAATGGGCAACGACGAGTACAAATTGCGCCTAAAATCATAAAAGTTGCTGTACCGTGATTAAAGCATTCTGATAAGTTAGGGCAAGAGGCTTCTTCACACACTGAATGCAGTCCGTGCTTACGCATGGCTTGTTTAATGCCGTCGATCCGCTCAGTTGATTTAGGTAAGCGAATTTTTAGCCACTCTGGCTTGCGTAACATTTCGTTTTTTTCAGTGGGTAATACTTTTACTGGGATCAACGCCATTTTTTCAGCGTCGCGTAGTTTTACCCCTGGTTCCATCTTGACTGGTTTATTCATTCGTTTTCAAACCCTTCAGTATACTTAACCTGTGTCGCATTAAGTTTTTTAATCATATGTTTTACGAGCCCAGCACCTGCTTGCGCAAGGTTTTCTGGGCCGTTCAAGTCGGTTGTTTGCACCATGTTCATACCGGCGTAACCACATGGGTTGATACGTAAAAACGGGCTCATGTCCATGTTTACATTCAATGCTAGACCATGAAAAGAGCAGCCACGGCGAACACGAAGTCCTAATGATGCTATTTTGCTATCGTTAACATAAACCCCCGGGGCATCTGCTTTTGCGTAGGCTTTAATACCGTAATCATTGAGTGTATCGATAATACACTCTTCAAGCCATGTGACCAATTCTCGTACGCCAATTTTCAAGCGACGTAAGTTAAATAATACGTACATCATTTGCTGGCCCGGTCCGTGATAGGTTACTTGACCACCTCGGTCAACCTTGATCACTTCTATATCTCCAGGTGCAAGTAGGTGTTCATCTTTACCTGCTTGGCCTTGCGTAAATACTGGCTCATGTTCAACGAGCCATATTTCATCCGCATCATGCTCAGTTCGAACATCAGTATAGTTTTGCATTTGTTGCCAAATTGGCATGTAACGCTGTTTACCAAGTTGACGGACGATTAAGGTATTTTCGCTCACAGCTTACTCCGCTTAGCGTTTAAAGCATGTGTCGTACGTCATCAATCGCACTGATCACGTTATAAATTTCTTCAATATGAGTGCCGCTGGTCACGGTAACGACTAAGCTAACTGACTCATAATTACCTTTGCTGCTAGGTTTAACTTTTGGAGCGTAGTCGCCAGGGGCAATAGGTTGTAACTTAGTTAGAATTTGGTCAGTTAAGTTGACGTTTGCCAACCCCATTACTCTAAATGTAAAAGGGCAAGGGTATTCTAAATATTCATCAAATTTAGTATTTTTTACCGGTGTAGCCACGACGTTGACTCCTCATACTTATATGTGTGTTTAGTATTTATTACCAAACAATAAACCGATTAGATAACCTGTTCTCGACCTTTATAACAATTGAATTAATCGCTTACATAAGACAATTGGTATTCTGGTTATTTGCGGGTTAGATATGAGGCGCATTCTACCATCTTTAAAGCAAAAAAAAACGCCTTGCTTTGCAAGGCGCTTATATTATTTGGTAGCGTTTTACATTATTTGTAAACGTAGGTAATCATAAATTTTACTAAAGAAGCTACCTTCTTCAACTTCTTCAAGCGTTACCAGAGGATACTGAGCAATTACTTCGCCTTCAAGTTGTAAAGATAAAGTACCTACGGTAGAGCCTTTCGCTAATGGTGCCTCTAAAACTTTATCAAGTTTAAAGTCGGCTTTTAAATTTTTACGTTGGCCGCGTGGAATAGTGATCGGCGTATCAACTAAAATGCCTAACGATACATTTTCTTTGTTACCCATCCAAATACGTTGTTCGGCAAAACTGTCGCCGGCTTTGTAAGGTGTGATTGTTTCAAAAAAACGAAAACCATAGTTAAGTAATTTTTTACTTTCTACTTTACGTGCACGTTCACTCGAAGTACCCATAACCACGGCGATTAAACGCATATCATCTTTAGTCGCTGAACTTACTAAGCTGTAACCTGCTTCCGATGTATGACCGGTTTTTATACCATCAACGTTTAAGCTTTCATCCCATAACAGTGAGTTACGGTTGTATTGCTTAATGCCGTTAAAAGTAAATGATTTTTGTGAGTAAACCGCATACTCGTCAGGCACATCACGAATAAGTGCTGCACCTAAGGTGGCCATATCTCGAGGGGTTGTGAAGTGTTCGTTGGTATCTAAACCATGGCTGTTAATGAAGTGGCTGTTACTCATACCTAATTTCTCAGCATGGGCATTCATTAAGTCTGCAAATGCGCTTTCGCTACCGGCAATATGTTCTGCCATTGCTACGCAAGCATCATTACCTGACTGGATAATAATACCGTGGTTTAAATCGTTAACACTAATTTGCTTACCCACTTCGATGAACATTTTCGAAGATTCAGGAAAGTTTTTAGCCCACGCTTTTTCGCTTACCGTAACCATATCTGTTGGCGCTATATTGCCTGCTTTGATTTCGGTACCAATGACGTAGCTGGTCATCATTTTAGTTAAACTGGCAGGTGCTAGGCGAGTATCAGCTTCACCCTCGGCAATAACTTTACCAGTGGTGAAATCAACAAGAAAATAACCTTTTGCATTAACTTGAGGCGGTGCAGGGATGATTTGGGCGGTCGCAGAAAAAACGGCAGCAGAGCAAACTACGCCACATACACCGCTAATAATTTTGGATTTAATAGATTTCATCATACTCATTAATGGTTAAAGTTAAAGATTCGCGTTTACCTCATTCTAAAGGTGTTATTCACTATAAAGCAAGAACGCGTTTTGAAATTGATCCTGTTTTAGTTTTTCAAGTACTTGCTGAGCTTGCTCAGCATTTTTAATTGGCCCTAAACGCAGCCTATAAATAGCATCTTTTTCCACAATATTAGTGGGTAATTGATATTGCTGGCGTAAAGTGTACGCTAATGCTTCAATATTTTTTAAGGTACTGCCTGCAGCGACTTGAATATAACTCAAACGCGCAGTCGAATCGGCCATTGTAATAGCTTCAAGCTTAACCTTGGCTGTACCATGATGATAGTAACCAAGTTTATACGCTGCTGCATAGGATAAATCGATTAAGCGATCATCATGAAATGGGCCACGATCATTTACACGGACAATCACAGATTTGCCATTACTGGTGTTGGTTACTTTTACAAAGCTAGGCAAGGGTAACGTTTTATGAGCTGCAGTCATCGCAAACATATCGTAGACTTCGCCATTTGAGGTGTGATAACCATGAAATTTACGGCCATACCATGAAGCGATACCTTCTTCGCTATAACCAGTTTCATCTAGCATCGGAGTATAGTTTTTGCCGTTAACTGTGTAAGCGCGCCCAGCACTGGCACTTTTGCTAACCTCTGTGACTATGGCATCTTGCATTTCTAATTCAGTGGGTACTCTCAGTGGTGCAGAATCATGGCGCATACTATACCGGTCACTGTGATTTATACCTGAAGAGCTACAGGCACTTAAAAAAACCACTAACCACAAACAGCTGAATAATTTTAAACAGTAGCGCATTATTTTAACAGCATCCTTTTATCAGTTGCGATAGACATAATAATGCCAAACCCGGCCATTAAAGTGACCATCGACGTACCGCCATAACTTATCAATGGCAATGGTACACCCACCACAGGTAGTAACCCTGATACCATGCCAATATTTACAAATACATAAACAAAAAAAGTCAGCGTGAGTGCCCCTGCCAGTAATTTACCAAATGCATCTTGAGCATTAACTGCGATATACAAACCGCGACCAATAATAAATAAATACATGGACAATAAAACACATACACCAAAAAGGCCAAATTCCTCACTAAGTACTGAAAAGATAAAATCAGTATGGCGTTCAGGTAAAAACTCTAATTGTGATTGCGTGCCTTGCAGCCAACCTTTACCTTCAATACCACCAGAGCCGATAGCTATTTTTGATTGGATAATATGATAACCAGAGCCAAGAGGATCGCTTTCTGGATTGAACAAAGTTAGTACCCGCTGTTTTTGATAGTCATGCATACCGTAATGCCAAAAAGGCCATGCAGCTAAAGCAACCAAAGCGCTTAAAAAGCCGATTAATCGCCAGCTTAAACCAGACAAAAATAATACAAAGATCCCTGAACTGGCAATTAAGATGGAGGTACCTAAGTCGGGCTGTTCTTTGATCAGGAGTGTGGGAACCATAACAATGGTAAAACCAACAACTAAGTGCAGTGCTCTTGGCGGCAAATGATTACGGCCAATATACCAAGCCACCATCATAGGCACGGCTATTTTCATTAATTCAGCAGGTTGAAAGCGGGTAATGCCTAAATCTAACCAGCGCTGAGCGCCTTTGGAGCTGACGCCAAATAACAGCACCCCAACCAGCATCATTAACCCAACACAATATAAAGGAATAACTAAACGCTTTAAGGTCGCGGGTGAAAATTGCGCTAAAATAATCATACCTAAAACAGCGCCGCCCATCCTAGTAATATGACGGATCATCATTGCAGGGTCTTGACCACTGGCGCTATAAACAACGGTTACACTGCCTGCCATCATTAATAGCAATGCCAGCAGTAGCGGCAAGTCAAGATGCATACGCATCCAGATTGAACGGCCATCATGCAAACTGGTCATGGTGTGTTATTCCTAGCAAGATTAACGGGATTTGCGGCAAAGTAGTAATCCATTAGTTGGCGAGCAATTTGCACACCGCCATGATTGTTTTCTAGAACAACAGAAACAACGATTCTGGGATCCTCATAAGGTGCAAAGCCTACATAGATAGTGTTATCACGTTGACGCTCTTTGAGGGATTTTGCATCGTATCGCTCACCTTGAGCAATACTGACTATTTGTGCGGTGCCTGTTTTACCTGCTGAATCGTAATTTGTTCCTTTAAATGCTCTGTGTGCAGTACCTGAGGTTTTTTGAACTGTGTTATGCATAGCATCTAATGCGACCTGCCAATGGCGAGGATCTTTTAAAATAACGGGTGGCTTTTCTTCATTATTGATCTGTGTGACGTCATTGTCTTTTTTCACAACTTGTACTAAGTGTGGTGGGTGGTTAATGCCACGATTTACTAATATATTCATCGCGTTTGCGATTTGTAGGGGAGTTGCGGTCCAATAACCTTGGCCAATGCCAACAGAGATAGTATCGCCACGCCACCATGATTCTTTAAAACGGCCTTCTTTCCATTCTTTTGATGGCAAAATAGCCGTGGTTTCTTCATGAATATCAATACCGGTTAAATCACCGTAGCCAAACTGTGCCATAAAATCACTGATTTTGGTGATCCCTAATCGATAAGAAACATCATAAAAATAGGTATCACAAGACTCTTCAATGGCTTTGTAAACATCAACATGGCCATGGCCCCAACGTTTCCAATCTCGCCACTTATGATCAACATTCGGAATTTGGAAGAAACCAGGATCCCACATTGACGTTTGCTCGGTAACGAGACCTTCTTCAAGGGCCAGAACAGCCATGTGAGGTTTTACCGTCGATGCTGGCGCATAACGCCCTTGTGTGGTTCGATTGATTAGAGGTCGGTCAGGATTTAATAAGGCTTTGTAGTTTTTACTGCTAATGCCGTGAACAAATAAGTTCGGATCATAACTGGGATTAGAATACAGCGCTAACACGCCTCCGTCTTTGGCGTCCATGACGATCACAGCGCCACGCATATCTTTAAGTGCATGTTGGGCAATTTGCTGCAAGCCAACATCAAGAGTAAGAACAAGATCATTACCCGGCTGCGGAGGAGTCATACTTAAGGTGCGAATGACGCGACCACGATTATTGACTTCAACCCGCTGTGAACCTACTTGGCCATGCAGCAGTTGTTCATAATATTTCTCAATACCGAGTTTACCAATATCATGGGTTGCACGGTAATTAGTACCTTGCTCTTGTGCTTCGAGCTGAGCCAGTTCTTTTTTATTGAGTTTAGCAACATACCCTAACGCATGAGTTAGGGTATCTGCAAACGGGTAGTAGCGTGCCAAACGTGCTTCGATACTAAACCCTGGGAATTTATGCTGATTGACCGAAAAACGGGCCACTTCTTGTTCGTTTAAACGTGCTTTTAATACTTGACTCTTAAAGCGACGGTTATGTTTTATATCATCAAGAAAATCGTTTTTTTGTTGCTCTGAAATATCAATAAATTTTGTCAGTGCTGACAGTGATGCATCAAGATCGTCAACTTCTTCAGGAATAACTTCTAAATTGTAAACAGGCTTATTTTCAGCGAGCAACACACCATTGCGGTCATAAATAAGGCCTCGGTTAGGAGCAATAGGAATAACTTTAATGCGATTGTCGTTAGAACGTGTTTGATAATCTTGGTGATCATCAACTTGAATGGTATATAAATTGGAAAGTAAAACCGCGACTAAAATAGTAACAAATACAAACCCCACAAAGGCGCGACGAGCAAATAGGTTAGCTTCTGCTGAGTGGTCTCTAATTGTGGGTCTGTGTTTGCGCATGAGTAAATGTTACTCGCGGTGATACGGGTGGTTATTGTTTAAGCTCCAGCCTCTATATAGACTTTCAGCAACAATAATACGCACCAATGGATGTGGTAGGGTCAAATTTGATAATGACCATTTTTGCTCTGAGGCAGCAATACATTCTGGTGCTAAGCCTTCAGGGCCGCCAATTAGCAAACTTACATCGCGGCCATCCAGTTGCCACTTCTCCATGTCTTTTGCTAATTGGTGAGTATCAAGCGCTTTGCCTGTTACCTCAAGCGTAACAATACGATTGCCTTTAGGGATAGCGGCTAAGGTTTTTTCGCCTTCAATATGCAAAATACGTTTAATATCTGCATTTTTACCACGTTTACCTGCGGGAATTTCAATTAACTCCAGCGCCATATCTTTTGGAAAGCGGCGCTGATATTGTGCAAAACCCGTTTCTACCCACGCTGGCATTTTGGTGCCAACGGCAATCATCTGTATTTTCACGTGTTACATCCAAACTCGATTAAAATTAGTGAGCTGTTAGCTTGATATTAGCTCCATAGTTTTTCGAGGTCGTAATAGCTACGTGCTTGATCTTGCATTACGTGTACGATTACATCGCCTAAATCAACCAGTGCCCATTCACCATCGCTTTGGCCTTCATACCCTAGAGGCTCTTGACCTGCGTGACGAGCTTCTTTTGCTAAATGATCAGCAATTGACAATACATGACGTTTCGAAGTACCAGAGCACACGACCATAAAATCGGTGATGTCTGAGCTTGCGCTTACATCAATATTAACCACATCACGTGCTTTCATATCGTCAATTTTGTCTATTGCAAAGGCGAGTAGTTGTTTCGTATCCAAGGTGTTATCTCATTTAAAAGTGAATAGCTGTTATTTTATCACGCAACTGGTATTTATTCATCACTTAGATAAAGTTGCTGTGATTGAATATACTGACTCACGCCAGTAGGAAGAAGTTCATTGTAATCTATGCCATTTTTAATCGCCTTGCGAATATCGCTTGAGGCAATAGCCATTTCTTCGCCAGCTAAAAAATATAATTTTCCACCAGCTTGCGTTGTAAGCTCTGCGCTATTGCTACATTCTGCGGCTTGTTGGTATGCGAGTAACTCGCCATGGGCAGTGAATTTTAGGCCCGGGCGTTGAAATACCACAATATGACAAAGCTGAGTAATTGTTTGCCACTCAAACCATTTATCTAAGTTATTAAACGAATCCATGCCAATTAAAAATAATAATGGTTGATCTGGAAATTGTATGCGGATCTCTTGCAGGCTTAATAATGAATATGACGGGCCACTGCGATTGAGTTCGCGTAAATCGAGTTGAAAATATGGGTAAGGTGCAATCGCAGCATTGAGCATTGTGATGCGATGCTGCGTACTTATCCCAGGTGCAGTCTTATGAGCTGGAATAGCACATGGCATAAAGTATAAAGTTGTTAAATTGAAATGCTCGACACAATGCTTAGCCATATTGATATGGCCTAAATGAACGGGGTCAAAAGTCCCACCAAACAGTGCAATCATCATAAACGCCTAATAATTAGTTGAGCGGATGCGCAGGCAAAGGAAACGTCAATGGTTGGCAAAATACTAAACAAATATGTGCTAATGCTTGATACGGTTTGACTAAATTACCTTGCTTATAACTGGCATCAAATTGTGCGAGCAACTGGGTGATTTGCTCTAAAGTATGTATCGACAAACGATTAAGTGCTTGTTGAATCGGCCCTTGCTGATTTTTCCAGATGGCTTTTTGTTTAAATAGCGTTGCCAGTTGTTCACCTTGTTGTAAGCCTAATTGTAGGCTTAGTAAGGTATTTGCTTCTTTAGTAATGGTCCATAAGATACTCACAGCTTCAGTGTTATCGCCAGCGAGTTTATTTAATACTTTAATTGCTTGGTGACTATTACCTTGTAGCAGTGCATCACTTAAATCAAAAATATCAAACTTGGCTTGATTAAGTAGGCCTTGTAAAACCTGCTGTTGATCGATCATAGCAGTGCCATGCAATAACGACAGCTTTTCGAGCTCTTGAAAACACGCTAACAAATTACCTTCAGTAGCATCAATTAGGGTGCGTTTGGCATCTGCTTGCATATTGATTTTTAAGCGCTGGCACTGCTCATCAAGCCAACGGCTTAAATGATTGCCGGTCAGGGGGTAGCAGGGTACAAATACGCCCAGTTTATCTAACGACTTAAACCAAGCACTGCGCTGAATATCTTGACTGGCCTTGGCCCCTTTTACAATAAGTACGGTGTCGGGGTTGTTTAGTGCTACGAGCTGTTTAAACGTTTGGCTACCAACAATACCTGGCTTTTGAAAATTAAGGTCTAGCTCGATTAAAGTACGAGCACTAAATAACGACATACTTTGATATTGCGCTATTAGCTCTTGCCAATCAAAACCGGGCATTAAGGTAAATTTAACAACCTCATCAAAACCTTGCTGTTTCGCAATCTGACGAATTTGTTGAGCGCATTGTGCTACTTGAAAGGGTTCTTCACCAAATACTAAATAAAAAGGCTGTAAGCCTTTTTTTAATTCATTGGGTAATTGATTCGCATAACAGCGCATTATAGTTGCGACAGCTCTCTAACAATACGACGACTAGCTTGCATGCGAATTTCATTCAATAGCAACTCTAACTCTTTTGCTTTTGCTAAAGCGTTATCAGGGTCGTCTTGATAATTACGATAAAGCTCAAAACGTTGTTCAATTGCTTCTTTGCCAGGGCGCTTGAGTAAGTAGCGAACACTATAAGCTAACTCGTACTCGGCAACCTGACCATTTTTAAATAATGATAAGGTTTGACGTTCAAGACGATCTTTATATAAATACAGCTGAGCGACGTTTTTCTTAGGCGTGTCGAGTAACTCAACTTTGCTCAATGTGAGTTCTTTGCCAAGCATCGCAAATAACGCTGATTTTTCATCATCACCGTTTAAAGTTAAGGTGGCCAAGTCATCAGGCAGACTTGAGGCTTTTTTAAGGTGAAAGCCGCAGCTAGATAACAAAAAACAGACTAGCGCTAAGGCTAGTCCGTTTTTAATGGCATGAATAGCAGCCATAATTAGTTAGCAACCACGTTAAGTAGTTTACCTGGTACGTAAATAACCTTACGGATTGTTACGCCATCAGTGAACTTAGATACGTTAGGTTCAGCAAATGCTAGTGCTTCTACTTGCTCTTTAGTAGCATCGGCTGGCACCGTTAATTTTGCGCGTAGTTTACCGTTAACTTGCACGATGATCAGTTTTTCATCTTCAACAAGGGCAGACTCATCAACTACGGGCCAAGACGCATCTAAAATATCGCCTTCTTTACCCAATTCTTGCCACAATTGATGTGACAAATGCGGCGTAATTGGTGCAAGCATAATTAGCAGCGCTTCAAGCGCTTCGTTGGCAATCGCTACATCTTGTTTGTCAGCTAAAGGTGCTTTTAACAATTTGTTTGAGATTTCCATGATTGCCGCAATGGCAGTGTTGAATGTTTGACGACGTTCAACATCATCAGTCACTTTTGCAATTGCTTTGTGCAGCTCACGACGAAGCACTTTTTGCTCGTTGTTTAATGCTGATTTGTCTAATGCTTGGAAACCAACAGTGTTTACATCAACCGCATATTTCCATACACGTTTAATGAAACGATGTGCCCCTTCAACACCTGAATCAGACCATTCAAGCGTTTGCTCTGGTGGTGCGGTAAACATCATAAATAAACGTACCGTATCAGCGCCGTATTGAGCGATAACTTGTTGCGGGTCGATACCGTTATTTTTTGATTTAGACATTTTGCTCATGCCTGATGAGAATACTGGCTCGCCGTCAACTTTATGCCATGCTTTAGTCACGCGGCCTTTGTCGTCGGTTTCAGTATTTACATCACTAGGGGAAATCCAAATGTCGCCACCTTTTTCATCTTTACGATAAAATGTTTCGGCAAGTACCATGCCTTGGCATAATAAGCGGTCAAATGGCTCATCTGAATTAACTAAGCCAAAATCACGTAATAATTTATGGAAAAAGCGCGAGTACAATAAATGTAAAATAGCGTGCTCAATACCACCAATGTATTGGTTTACTGGTAACCAGTAGTTTGCCGCAGCTGGATCTAACATACCTTTGTCATGGCGTGGACTACAGTAACGTGCGTAGTACCAAGATGATTCCATAAACGTATCAAAGGTGTCAGTTTCATGAAACGCAGGAGCGCCATTAACCGTGGTTTTAGCCCATTGTGGATCTGCTTTGATTGGCGATGTTACACCGTTCATTACCACGTCTTCTGGTAAGCGCACCGGCAGCATATCTTCAGTCGCAGCAAGTTCGTTACCGTTTTCATCGCTTAACATTGGGATTGGTGAACCCCAATAACGCTGACGGCTAACACCCCAATCACGTAAACGGAAGTTTACTTTACGCTCACCAACACCCAGTGCTTCAAGTTTGTCGGCAATAGCCTTAAATGCGCCATCAAAATCAAGGCCATCAAATTCAGCTGAATTTACCAGCACACCTTTTTCAGTGAATGCCGCTTCATTTAGGTTTACTTCAAGATCTGAACCTGCGACAGGTGCAATGACTTGTTTGATGTCTAAACCGTAAGCGGTAGCAAATTCAAAGTCCCGTTGGTCGTGCGCGGGTACGGCCATTACAGCACCTGAGCCGTAATGCATTAATACAAAGTTGGCAACCCAAATTGGTACTTGCTCACCGGTAAGTGGGTGAGTAGCAAAAAAGCCCGTTGCGATGCCTTTTTTCTCCATCGTCGCCATATCTGCTTCAGCTACTTTGGTGTTTTTGCATTCATCAACAAAGCGTGCCACAGCGTCGCTATTTTTAGCTGCTTCTTGTGCGATAGGGTGTCCGCCTGCAACAGCAACATAAGTCACACCCATAAAGGTATCAGGGCGAGTGGTATAAACACTGAATGTTTCGTTGTTATCGGTGCGTTTAAACTCAATATCTAACCCTTCAGAGCGACCAATCCAGTTGCGCTGCATGGTTTTAACTTGCTCTGGCCAATCTTCTAACTTGTCTAAGTCGTCAAGTAGCTCTTGCGCGTAGTCAGTGATTTTAATAAACCACTGTGGAATTTCTTTTTGTTCAACTACAGCACCTGAACGCCAACCGCGACCATCAATAACTTGCTCGTTAGCAAGTACTGTTTGGTCTACTGGATCCCAGTTTACCGTTGACATTTTTTTGTACACTAGGCCTTTTTCGTAAAGCTTAGTGAAGAACCACTGTTCCCATTTGTAATATTCTGGATGGCAAGTTGCGATCTCACGATCCCAGTCATAACCAAAACCTAATTGCTTAAGTTGGGTACGCATGTAATCGATGTTCTCGTAGGTCCATTTTGCTGGCGCAGTTTTATTTTTAATTGCCGCATTTTCAGCCGGTAGACCAAACGCGTCCCAACCCATAGGTTGCATTACGTTTTTGCCTTGCAAGCGTTGGAAACGAGAAACAACATCACCAATCGTGTAGTTACGCACATGACCCATGTGGAGTCGGCCGCTTGGGTAAGGGAACATAGAAAGGCAATAATACTTTTCTTTGCTCTCGTCTTCAGTGGCTTTAAATACTTGGTTTTCTTCCCAGTAGGCTTGGACTTTTGACTCTATGTCTTGCGGGTTATATTGCTCTTGCATCTACGGTTCCAGACTTCTTGCAAACTAATAAAAAATTGCCGTTAGGATACCCCAAAAAAAGCACTAATCACAGCGTCAAATCAGTGGATTTTATATGAAATTAGTTTTCAGGGCAGGTTAACCTATACTTGTGTAAGGTATAGGTTCGCTAAACACAGTTCTGAAGGAGTAAACAATGGCTGATTATAAGACGTGGTTAACAGATTTGAGCACATGGTTGAAAGACGTAAAAGATCATGAGCTAAAAGATGCGATGGATAAGTTTATTGAATCTGAACAAGCGCTAAAAGATTTAGGACAAGAAAAATTAACTTTATACAGTGAATATTTAAAGCGCGATATTGAACACATCCAAGAGCACGATCAACACTATGGTTCCCTTGCATGGCAAGAGCTTAAAGAGTCTTTGTGGTTTGAACTTTCACATATCGAAGACAAAACTCAACTTGAGTGGCAAGCATTAAATCAAGATTTTAAGCACAATGGGGTATATCACCAAGGCGAATGGATAGCCATGGGCACATTAGTATGTAAGAATTGCCAATATAGTTATGATATTTACCACGCTACGCAAATTACAGCGTGTTCGCAATGTGATGGTATCTACTTTAGCCGCAAGGCACTACAACCTTAAATAGTTAGTGAACAGTGCCTTTTAGTGCACTGATGCCACCTTACAAAATCAACGAATATGTTGGTATAAAAAGAAGTTAGAATGACGAAGAAACTGCTGCCTTTATCTGTGTCGGCCCTTGCGCCGACAATTTCACTTAATCATGTACAAACGTGCATGAACAATCCATATCCTGAAACCTTGACTTTCATCGGTCAACAGCGGGCGCAAAGTGCGCTTGATTTCTCGTTAGGGATGGAATTACCTGGTTACAATGTGTATGTAATGGGGGAGGCCGCGCATGGTCGGTTTACCTTAGTCAAAGATAAACTTCAAGCACACAGCAAAGGCCGGCCAACACCAAATGAGTGGTTATACGTTAATAATTATGACGACCACCGCGAGCCTATCGCAATGTTTTTACAAGCAGGTCAAAGTAAACAGTTAGCTGATGATATTGACTCATTTATTGATGAAGTACTCGACACCTTTCCTGCAGCGTTTGATAACCCAGCGTACCAGCGTAAAAAGAAAAAAATCGACCGTGAATTTAACGACGCTTACGATAGCGCAATTACTGCTGTGGAAATTGCCGCGCTTGAGCAAAGTGTTGCCTTAATTGAAGAAAAAAGTGTGGTTGGATTTGCCCCGCTGATTGATGGCAAACAACTAAGCGATGCTGAATTTGCTGAGCTTGATGATGAATTGCGTGAACAATTTTATGAAGTAATTGAAAAACTCGAAGATGCACTCATTGAGGCACTGATTGAGTTGCCTCGTTGGAAACGTGAATCATCTGAAAAACTCCGTAATTTAAAAAAATCCACCGCAGAGCTGGCTACTAAGCCATTACTAAAAGATCTTGAACATAAATATGCTGCGCACATTGGAGTATTACGCTATCTAAAAGACATCCGCGTGGAAATTATTGATGCGGTACTTGAGTGGCTCGATGATGAAGATGTTAGCGACGAAAACAAAGAAGATTTTGACCGTAAAGGGATGCTTACCGACTTTTTTGCACCTAATATTTTAGTTGAATTTAAAGAAGGTGATGCTGCCCCTGTGGTGTATGAGCCAAATCCTACCTTTGGTAATATTTTTGGCAAAATTGAATATGCTACTTCACAAGGCTCATTGATCACCAGTTATCGATCGATTCAGCCGGGGGCACTGCATCGCGCTAACGGTGGTTATTTGATTATGGACGCTGAAAAAGTGATGGCTAATCCACAAGTGTGGGATGGTTTAAAGCTGTCATTAAAAACTCATCAAATCAAAAATGATTTACCGTATCAAGATAGTGCTGTTGGCAGTAGCTTTACCTTGCGTCCACAGTTGATCCCGCTTGATGTAAAAATTATTTTACTCGGCTCGCGTGAGTTGTATTACACCATCGGTGAATATGACGAAGAGTTTGCTGAGCTGTTTAGAGTGTTAGCCGATTTTGATTATTACCTGCCAAGCAGTGATAAATTACAGTATCAATTTATCACTAAAGTGATTGAGTACTGTGAGCAGACGCTAAAGTGTAGTCTAACTGAGTCAGCGATGGCACGATTACTGAAATTTAGCTACCGCCAAGCAGAACATCACAATAAGCTTTCAGCTCGTTTTGCTGATGTGTTAGAGCTAGTGGCAGAAGCCAGCTTTTATACCAAGCAAGATAACTTAACTTTAATTGATACCCATCATATTGATGAAGCGATTGAAGGCAAGCAATATCGTACTGGGCAAATTAGCGAAAATATGCTCAGCGATATCAAAGAAGGGCATACCTTAATTGCCACCGACGGTCATGCTGTAGGTAAAGTAAACGGTTTAACAGTATTACACATTGGCGATACTTCTTTTGGTACTCCGGCACGGATCACCGCCACGGTTTACGCTGGTGCGGATGGGGTAATTGACGTTGAGCGCGAAGCTGAGCTGGGTAAAGCCATTCACTCCAAAGGTGTCATGCTACTGACGGGCTATTTAGGTAATAAATATGCGCAGCAATTTAGTTTAACGCTCAGTGCTAATATCGCCATTGAACAAAGTTATGGCTACATTGATGGCGACAGTGCGTCAT
This sequence comes from Pseudoalteromonas sp. SR45-6, assembly GCF_014163545.1. Taxonomy (NCBI): domain Bacteria; kingdom Pseudomonadati; phylum Pseudomonadota; class Gammaproteobacteria; order Alteromonadales; family Pseudoalteromonadaceae; genus Pseudoalteromonas; species Pseudoalteromonas sp. SR45-6. The sequence continues at coordinate 19,477 of NZ_JACJDM010000045.1, read as the reverse complement.
TAGCTGAGTTGTGTGCGCTTATTTCTGCAATTACTAGCTTACCTATTAGCCAGTCAATTGCACTGACTGGTTCAATTAACCAGCACGGTGACGTGCAAGCCATTGGCGGTGTAAACGAAAAAATTGAAGGGTTTTTTAAGCTTTGCAAAATGCGTGGTTTAACGTCTGCGCAAGGAGTAATAATTCCTAAATCAAATCAAGTAAACTTAGTGCTTGATGACGAGATCCTCAATGCAGTAGAGCTTGGCAAGTTTCATATTTATGCAGTTGAAACGGTTGACCAAGCGCTTAATTTACTGATGGATATTGCAGCAGGCGAGTTGAGCGACGGGCAATATCCTGAAAACTCAGTTAACGGCATTGCCTTAGCCCGTTTAAGTGAAATTGCAGATATCGTTAATGGCGATAACGACGAAAAAGAACACGAGAAAGAATAATCATGATCAACATTATTTTGGCGATTATCATCGCCATTTTATGCTTTTTGATTTTTCAAAATAGCAAAAAAGTAAAGCAACAAGCGGTCGCTAATGCGCAAATCGAAGCCGACTTTTTAGTGGCAAACAGCAAGGTTGAAGGGGTTATTGAGACCGCATCTGGTCTGCAATATAAAGTTGTTAGCAGCAGTGGTAGTGAGGCAAGACCAAGCCCAACTAGCATGGTGAATGTGCATTATCACGGTACTTTGCTAGATGGCAGTGTATTTGACAGTTCTGTTGAGCGTAATAGCCCAATCAGTTTTGGTTTAAATCAGGTAATAAAAGGCTGGACTGAAGGCTTGCAACTGATGAGTGAAGGCGATAAATACACCTTTTATATCCCTCATCAATTAGCTTACGGTGAAAAACGTGTTGGCAGTATTCCTCCAGCCTCTTTACTTATATTTGAAGTTGAATTACTTAAAGTAGAGTCTTAGTTGAAAAAATGGCGAAATAAATACATTCGCCATTTTAAACAACTTTTACATGGCTTCTAGCTTGATACCACGTGTTTCTTTTATATATTTAACAATAAAAAATACGCTAATAAAGGCCGAAATAGCATAAAACCCATAGGCACCAGCTAAACCAATACTACCGAGCATAATCGGGAAGGTCATGGTAATTGTAAAGTTGGCAAGCCATTGCGCACTTGCTGCAACAGCTAAAGCAGCCCCTCGAATACGATTATTGAACATTTCGCCTAATAGTACCCATACAACAGGTCCCCAGCTTAAGCCAAAAAATACCACAAAGAGATTAGCCATGATAAGTGCAAACGTGCCCATACTGTCAGTTAATGCAAGTTTACCTGCCGCATCGAGGCCTGCGCTACCAAAGGTATAAGTTAATGCACTTAAACTAATAAACATACCAATACTACCTACTAGTAATAATGGTTTTCTGCCTACTTTATCGATAAGCGCAATTGCTATAAAAGTAGATAAAATATTGGTAGTACCCGCTAATACATTGATGAATAAAGATTGTGATTCATCAAAACCCGCTGCTTGCCAAAGCTCAGAGCCGTAATAAAAGACCACATTAATGCCTACAAATTGCTGAAAAACAGACAAAGCGATACCAACCCATACGATTGGGTGTATTTTCTTTTTACCGTCAATAAATAAGTCACGAATACTTGGTTTTTTATCGCCATGAAGTGACTGCTTAACATCGTTTATTTGTGATTGGGCATCATCATTGGATATTTTTTTAAATACAGCTTTGGCTTTTTCTAATTGGCCTTGGGCAACTAAATAACGCGGCGACTCTGGTATAAATAATACTCCCAACAGAAATAATCCTGCAGGTACAAGTTCTGCCCAAAACATCCAGCGCCAAGCCGCCAGCTCAAGAATAAAAATACCTTCAGCGCCGTTTGCCGCCGAAGCGATCAGGTAATTACTTAAAAAAGCAGCAAATAAGCCAAGTACAATCGCTAATTGTTGCAGTGTTGCTAATCGTCCACGCAAAGCCGCAGGTGCGACTTCAGCAATGTAAGCGGGTGCCAATACAGATGCAGCGCCAATACCGAGACCACCAAATAGACGATAAAAAATAAATTCAGCGGAGCTGTCTGCAATGCCTGAACCAAACGCGCTAATGGCAAATATTACTGCAGTGATGATCATAATTGAGCGGCGACCAAATTTATCAGCAAGCGGGCCCGCAATCAGCGCACCAAGAGCACAACCCAGTAAAACCGACGCAACATTAAACCCTGTTGCGACGCTGCTTGAGTTAAATGTTTTGCCAAGCGCCGACACAGTTCCGTTGATAACCCCGGAGTCAAAGCCAAATAAAAAGCCACCAATTGCTGCAACGCCAGATATAAATATAACGTAAAGTAGAGAATCGGTGTTTGTTGATAAAGAGTGATTCGGGCTATTAATCTTGCCCGACGATAAAGGTGTTGTCATGGTGATATACCTGGTTATTGTTGTAACGAATTATATAGTAGTGTGAGGCGACGCATATTTTAACATGATTTTATCGGGGCTGACTCTTTCATAACTAATATTAAAGTTATTATTAAGCACTTCGAGTAGACCTTTAACGTCGCCAGTTTTGAACATGCCTGCAACGTGTACTTGCTTCAAACGTTCGTCATCAGTATGTATAGCTATAGTGGCTCAAAGTTATGTTGCAGTCTTTGATGCTAAAATATTTGCTTTTAGAGTTTAACCATTAGTAGCTTCCTAGCATTTGGGTAATAACAAAGGGTAATATTTTTGGAGAAGAAAGCTAAAGTCTTATTATTTTGTGCCGATATTATTACCAGGATAATTTTAAGGATGAAATATGAAGATCTTACCTGTTATTACTATTCCTGAAGCTCATGGGTTTCAAAGTAAATACGAAAAACGACTTGAAGAACAAGCAGCGCAAACAGAACAGCCTGAATATATTTTGTCTGAGTTTTTAGATGCTAAAGCGCAAGAGTATAGCGAAGATGATGTGAATTTTGCTGAACAGTATAACAATTTACAAAAAGTGTATGAAGATTTCGCTCAAAAGATCATCGTGCTACAAGAACAAATTAATAAATTAAAACAAGATCCAATTCAGCGAAATCTCAAGCTTGAAAGCCACAATAGCAACTTTATACAGCTGGAAAAAAATACCGAAGCGCAAAATTTAAAAATAGATCCTGAGCATACTGGTGCGAAAAAATACCGAGATTCTCAACAGCAAGAGCAAATTGATATATTAGTTCAGCAACTTAATGAGCTAAAGTCCAACCACGCAGAAATAAAGAAACAGATGATAGAAATGGTTATCACAGAACTTAAAAAGCGAGGTAACGAAGAATATGATTTTAAAAAATAATTTTAATATTTCCAATATAGCAGCTTAATTTACGCTATTTAAGCTCAAAGTTAATATGCGCTAATTCAAGTTTAAAATTACCTTGCTGCTTTTTGGCGATCATAAGGCCCAATTGTTGTACATCTTTGAACGTTAACTCTGGTTGCTGCTCTAAGGTTTTACCACGGTAAGTAAGACTAAAGTCAGTTGGTGAGAATGTAACGACTTGCCATTGATCTTTTAATGTTGCAAACGAAGCAGTAAACGCTGGCCCATCTAGGTACTGACTCGTTCTTAAGCGAAGTTGATACGTTTTACCATCTCCTTTGAACCGTAAAGATATGAGATTGGCGTTTTCTTTATTAGTGTTTATTGTTGTGCGTATTGAAGCAAAGCCTCCATTATTTTCAAAAGAAACGTTGCCTGTAAAAATTAAGCTATTGTCCTTCTCATAAGCTTGGCTGGTCGATAAACCGCCCATTACTGAGTCATTAACTATTTGCCAGTGCAGAATTAAATCGCCGGAACCTGATAGTAAGGGCAAACTAGTTGTAGGGTTTGTTTTCATTTTTTATCGCAAAGCTTTGTGTTATAGATAAGCTCAATAATACGTATGTTCAGATAAATTGATCACTTTTTTAAAAATAGGGAAAGCATGAATTCAGATAAATTTTTTAAATGGGTATGGAACTTAAATGGAATTATTTTATTAGTCGGGGTTTTAATTGCTACTGCGTTAATTTCAGTCCAACTTGTTACAACAGTATTTAATGATAACGACGTTGAGCCACCGGCATTAAATTTAGCAGATGACAAAAACGAAGAAGAAAAGTGGCGTTTGGGCTACCCGCGAAGAGTAGGAGAAACGGACTTTTATTATATAGAGCTTGAGTCTGAAAAGTTAACGGTTGAAGCCGATACCGAACGTGGGTTAGGGCAAGTTGTAGAAAATTTTAGTGGTTCCTCTTATTATAAAAATAGGCCAACACGGTCAAAAAATGTGATGTTTATCAATGGTAAAACAAACTATGCAAATTGGCTTTTTGATACGACAGATCAGTTGATCACTGATATTTCTCCATTGTATTTATCTGAATTTGATTCGCAGTCAAAAGCGGCGGGTATTGCCTATCATGTTATTAAAAACGACACAAATAACGACGGCCTTTTAAGCAACGAAGATAAAAGCACTTTTGCGTTAAGTAAAATTGATGGCAGTGGTTATAGCGAGGTTCTCACAGGCTACGACCGCATTCTTGAGCATGCTGTTAATGAGCAAGGCAATTTGTTTATGTTGTTTATAGACAATGCTGAAGTGTTTTCAATGCTTGTTGATTTAACTACTTTTAAAGTGATTGATAAAAGGCAGCTACCTAAAGTCGGAGGACTATAACTATTACTCATGAGTATTATTTAACCTGACCTCTGATTAAGAGAATTACTAAGACACTGATTATAAATATTGTTCAGGTTATTTACACTCTGTTACAGTTATTTGCCGAACAAAGCTGCAATCCATTTTTATGTTGTTATGATGATATAAAATAACAACATAAGGATGGTTAAGTTGAAATTACGTACTTTTTTAACCGCAATAGCGATTGCGGTTGCGCCTACATTCTCACCCATGGCCGCGGCTTATGATACTCAAGATACGCGATTATTGCGTTTCCCTGATATTCATAAAGAGTCGGTTACTTTTGTTTATGCCGGTGATATTTATATAGCAAATATCAAAACGGGTAACAGCACGCGCTTAACAGATCACATTGGTTTTGAAACATTCCCTAAGTTTTCTCCAGATGGGAAAAGGATCGCTTTTTCAGCACAGTACAATGGTAGCCGCCAAATATATGTAATGAATCGCGATGGCAGTGATCTAAAACAGCTGACTTACTATAACGATGTTGGTGTGATGCCGCCTCGTGGTGGCTATGATTATCGTGTCCTTGATTGGACGCCTGATGGTAAACATATAGTGTTTCGAGCAAACCGTACACCTTATGGTAAGCGTGTGGGACGTCCTTACATGGTGCCTGCCGATGGTGGCTTAGAGCAGCCATTGGCCATACCTGAAACGGGTGGCGGCATGTTATCGCCTGATGGTAAGCAATACGTATATACACCAATTGATCGCGAGTTTCGTACCTGGAAGCGCACGCGAGGGGGCCGCGCACAAGATGTATGGATCTATGATTTAGAGCACAACAAGTCTACGCAGTTAACTACCGATAAAGCCACAGATCAGCAGCCTACTTGGGTGCATGATAATATTTATTATGTCTCAGACAGAGCATACACTTTAAACTTATATAAGCATCAAGACGGTAAAGCACCAGTGAAAGTGACCAATCACACGGATTTTGATGTGCTTTGGCCATCGGCAGGCCCAGATGCCATAGTGTATGAGAATGGTGGTTATTTATACCGTTTTGACGATGCAACGCAGCGTGAAGAAAAGCTGACTATTAACGTACAGGGAAATCGTGAATATACCATGCCTTATAGCAAAAATGTGGCTGGCTTTATTGATTCGATGGATGTATCCCATGATGGTAAGCGTGTGGTTTTTAGTGCCCGCGGAGAGCTGTTCTCAGTACCCGTTAAAAATGGCCCAACACGCAATTTAAGCCATACGCCTAAAGGGCGTGAAATTGCCGCTTCGTGGTCACCAAATGGCCGTTATATTGCGTATATGAGTGATGAAAGTGGTGAGTACGAAATTTATATCCAAGACCGAGCTAATAACAACAAGGTTAAACAACTGACAACTAATGGCACTATTTGGCGTTTTGACCCTGTTTGGTCTCCGGACAACAAAAAGCTATTGTTTGCAGATCTAAATCACACCTTATGGTGGCTTGATATAAAAACCGGCAAGCAGCATAAAATTGATACCGCCAAGTATGAAGAAGATGGCTTAACTACGTATATTTGGTCACCTAATAGTGAAGATGTTGTATTTGTTAAAAATAACGAAAATCGTTATGCCTCATTATGGCATTACAATTTAAAAGACAAACAAGTTACACGTCTGACCGACGATATGAGCAGTGAACGAAATCCTGCGTTTTCTCCTGATGGTCAGCAATTGTATTTTACTTCAGAGCGCGACTTTAACTTAACTTTTAGTAGTTATGAATTTGACTACATGTTTAATAATGCCACGCGAATTTATGCTGTTGCTGTCAATAGCAAAATTAAACCGCTGAATGCGCCACTGACTGATGAAATAAGTATTGTTGACTCGAAAGCGAATAAAGACGATGACAAGTCAGCTAAACCGCTAAGCACTTATATTGAAAGTGATGGTTTTATGGACCGCGTTGTCGCTCTAAATGCTCTGGCCGGAAATTACAGTGCTTTAACTGCTGTAAAAGATGGCGTATTAACACTCTCTGCGGGTGAGCTAAAATTAATACCTATTGCCGTCGATGGCGAAATTGCCACCGTAGCGAAGGGGGTTAATAGCTATAAAATATCAGCGAATGCGCAGCATATCATTGCTCGCTCAGGTGATAATTACAGTGTAATTAAGCCAGCCGCTGAGCAAGATTTAAAAGCCACCCAGTTAGACTTGCAAAATATGATACTAAAAATTGACCCGCAAACAGAGTGGGCGCAAATGTATCGTGAAGGCTGGCGGACATTACGTGATTGGTTCTACGATGAAAATCACCACGGCCAAGATTGGGATGCTATTTTAAAACGCTACCAACCAATGGCTGATGCAATCGCACATCGCGCCGACCTTGACTATGTGCTAAGCGAAATTGCCGGCGAGATTAACTCCGGGCATATTTATGTCAACTCTGGCGATATGCCAACTGCAACACGTTTACAGCATGGTTTATTAGGCGTAGAAATTAGCGCGCATAAATCCGGTTTTGTAAAAATCGAAAATATCTTTAGAGGTGAAAATTGGCACGAAAACTTCCGTTCACCACTCAACGAGCCGGGCGTTAACGCAAGCGTTGGTGACTATATTGTTGAGGTAAATGGTCGCTCAGTAAAAGATGTGATTAACTTTTATGAATTACTTGAAAACACCCAAGGTAAATCGGTTGAGTTATTGCTTAGTAAATCCCCGAGCCTGAAAAAAAGTTGGAAGGTAACAGTTAAACCAATCGCAAGTGAAACCGGCTTACGTTATTTACAATGGACGCATAGCCGTGCTGAATACGTCGATAAACTATCCGACGGTCGTATTGGTTATGTACATTTGCCAAACACACATTACGAAGGTAATCGTTCGTTATTTAAAAACTTTTTACCGCAAACTAGCAAAGAAGCAATGATCATAGATGATCGCTACAATGGCGGTGGTTTTATCCCAGAGCATATGATCACTTGGCTGGCACGCAAACCGCTTAACTACTGGAAGCGTCGTGGCGTTGAGCCAACTAAAACACCACAGTTTGCCCATGATGGACCAAAAGCCATGCTGATCAACGGCTACTCAAGTTCAGGTGGTGACGCACTACCGTATTACTTCCGCCAAGCAGGTTTAGGTAAACTAATTGGCACTCGCACTTGGGGTGGGTTAATAGGTATCTCTGGTAACCCAGGACTTGTGGATGGTGGTTCAGTTATTGCTGCCACCTTTAGAATACTCGATAATGACGGTAACTGGATCATCGAAAATGAAGGCGTAAGCCCAGATATCGAAGTGATTGACCGTCCAGAGCTTATTCAAGCTGGGCAAGATCCGTCGATTGAGCGTGCCGTACAAGAGCTGTTAAAAGAGCTTAAGGCAAACCCGAAAAAAACCTTGATTGTGCCGCCAGCTCCAACAGAGTTTGGTAAGTAGTAAGGTTAATAGGTATTAATAACTGAGCCAGCATTTGCTGGCTTTTTTATAGCTTTTTGCGCTGAAGTTCGTATTTAAATTTGCCGGTCGCCATTTATGGCGAAAAGGAACGTATAAAATACGTACTGAAGTTTAACTGTTAAATAGTTCATCTAATCTAAAATATTCAACACCATCACCTGATTGTTTACTGATATTACACATTTTTAAGGCAACTTGTTTGCCCGTGATAGGGCGATACTTTCTTAAACCAGGTAGCATACATAAAATTGGTAACAATACACTGCCAAGCTTTTCACCAATACGAAATTCGTTATTACGCTCGCCAAGTAATAACGATGGCTGAATAATACTAATGCGTTTAAATGGCAGTTCTTTGACAGTATTGTCAAGTTCACCTTTCATTTGTAAATATGTGTTACCACTATTGGCATTTGCACCACTGGAGGATATTAGCAAGTAATGGTGTACTTCGTGTTTTGCAGCAAGTTCAGCGACTTTTAACTGATAATAAAAATCAACCTTACGCTGAGCGGCAATAGAGCCAGCGGCTTTTTTGGTGGTGCCTAAACATGAAAATAATATATCCGCTTTAAAAAGCGCAGCGTGTTGAGCTAAATGGTTAAAGTCCACTACATGATTAACGACTTTGTCACTGTTATAACTAATAGGGCGACGCGTTAGGGTTATAACTTTACTGATATGAGTTGCCATAATTAATTCTTCAACTAAGTGACTGCCCACTAAGCCAGTTGCACCGACAACAATAGCTACATTACTCATACATTCTCCTTTGATAGCCCTAGCAAATAGCCAAAGTATGTTGTAACCATTGTTATGGATCGTTACTTGTATAACAACCTTTTAGATTATTCATAACAAAGAACACAAGATTAATAGTAATACTTATTTTTTAAACAGTTATTCTAGTTATTTAAGCGCTAAGCATGGCATTATATATTTAACTTATTTATCACGTTGTAAAAAAATAATACAAAGTGCGCACCGTGACTCTCTACAATGAAAGGCCTCCTGATGACAATGATGACGTTAGCCACCCACAATACAGTTGCGGTTTTAACCTTAACAAACGGCGAAAACCGCCAAAATCCACATTTTGCACATCAACTAAAACAAGCGTTAGCAGAGGTTGTTGAAAACCAAAACCACAAAGCGCTAGTGATCACCTCAAATGATGATAAGTGTTGGAGTTTAGGCATTGATACTGATTGGTTGTTACCTGCTATGCAAGCAAAAAAGGCCGATGAAATACGTGGTTTTATGTACGATATGGACGATGTATTTAAAACCTTACTGCTTTTTCCTATGCCAGTGATCGCTGCCATTAATGGTCATGCTTTTGGTAACGGTGCAATTTTAGCGTGCGCGTGTGACTTTAGATTTATGCGCGGCGATCGCGGCTTTTTTTGCTTCCCTGAAGTGGATTTATCGATCCCATTTTTACCTGGCATGATTGCTTTTGTGAAAAAAGCGATCCCTTACTATCGCTTTAACGAAATGAAACTGACAGGGCGTCGCGTCTCTGGAGCAGAACTTGCAATTGATCACGTTATAGAAAAAGCCTCAACAGACCAAGATAGCCTATTAGCGGACGCAATGGCGTTTGCCGCTACATTTGATAAAAAGCGCGCCATTTTTGCTGAGCACAAAAAACGTTTACACAAAGAAATAATTCGTGTGATAAATGAAGAAAATAAACCATTTATAGATAATCTAGCTTTGATGGTTTGAGCTATAGGCTGCTCTCAATAACAATCTAAATAAAGATACCTATTTAATTTTAAGGACAAAGGCGTAAATGAAAGCGAAACAAATAGAACAATTAGCATTAACAGCTGCTGAAACTAAGGAAGTTATTACGCCCTATGCATTTAAAATAGATCAAGCATTATTGGGACTGCCACTTGCTTCACCGACTCGCCGCGCGCTCGCGATGGTAATCGATGTAGCGCTAATTTTTCTCGCGGCTAAGATCAGTGCTGCTGTAATCGCATTTGTAGCTGCAATGGCTTTTTATAAAGGCACAGCGCAAAAATACTTACCAACAATGTCGACTGTTTGGCGAAGAGTATTAAAAATAACTGCTGCCAGTATATTATTTATAAGTTCACTCTCAGTGCTTGCAATCGCAATCGATTTTTTTGAGGATGATACTGCGATTCAAGGGATAAGAATTAAACGCGAAACACCATTAAATGCAGAGGAAAAACAACAGATAAATACTTATTTAATGCAAACAGCACCAAGTCAAAATTGCGATCAGGCTTGTCAAAGCAATGCGCTTGCTAATTTAGTTACTCAAGTGCCACAATTGGCTGAAATAGATGAATCTGATAACGATCAGGTTGCCCGATTATTATTGAAAGTAATGGTTGAAGCTGATGAGCAGACTTCTGCACCTGAAGACGCACCTGTTAAAGCTGCACCTGTGAATAGTATTTTACAGTGGGGCAAAGGAATCATTCAAGATTTAGGTCTTGGCTTTGGTTGGGCTGCTGTATATTTTACATTATTTTCGCTGCTTTGGCGTGGCCAAACACCGGGTAAAAAAGTATGCAATATCCGAGTTGTCGCACTTAGTGGCGAAGATTTAAGTTTATGGGATGCGTTTGGCCGATACGGTGGCTACGGCGCAGGGTTTGCAACTGGGTTACTAGGTTTTTTACAAGTTTATTGGGATCCGAACCGCCAAGCCATTCAAGATAAAATATCAGCAACTGTGGTTATTAAAGGCAGTATAAATCAGCTAATAAATGAAGAGACAGTTAAAGCGATTGTTAAATAGATAGTTAGACTCTAAGTAAGTTTTATAGAAAGGATTAATATACAGAGCATGCCCTATTTATGAAAAATAGGGCATTTAGTGAGGTTCACAGTCCTAAAAACTCTAAATAAGGCATAATAACATCGATATTTGATTTTATGAGTGCGCTAATGCCGGCAAAAAACAGCGCGAATAGTGTACACGCTGAAACATAGCTAACATGTTTATAAATCAGACGATAAAACTTGTCCAGAAAGTTCCACATCAAAAATAATGCGCCTATCCAAAACATGGTATCAAGTTTATATAACAGCGCAATTGTGACCACTGCTATTTCACTAATTAAACCGATAAGCTCAGCGCTAAAGCGTAGCCAAGGTTTTTCTTTTAATAAGAAAAAGCTAAGTTGGGAGATCCCTGAAAAATAAGCAAGTGGCAGTAACGTGAGCATACCAAGTTCAAAAGATTGTAGAGGCTGCCTTAGTTCGAGTAAAGGCGCGAACCAATCGGTATAAAATACTAACCAAGCTAATAGAGTTAACGTAAAACTAAGCGCAGTTAAATAAACAGATTGTGCAACGCGTTCATCTTGGCTGCCGACGGTTACTCTACCTGGAGCAACTAATATCATAAAACCAAAAGTTGATAACAAGGCTAATACACTGCAAAACCCAAAGATGCTGTTATCAAATATTAAGGCCAGCGCTGCGAATGTAATAGCTAATGGCCAACCTACCCATTTAGCTTCTTCTTTATCGTCACTAATGCGACTTAGCACCGAATAGCTAACAATGCTGCCTAAAGAGAATCCTGCAACCAGTAGCCAATATTCGTAGTGGAAAAAAATGAGCGAAATGATGGACGCGCCGTAAATCAAAAGTTCGTTGAGTAATGGTGGGAAAGACGACATGATTTTGCCAATTAAGGCCAATAATAACAAAGCTGAAATAGCATATAGCGCGGTAGTGAAACTATCAATACGCTGCTCGGTGTCAGATATTGGTGAAGGTTGTTTGCTAATTTGATGGGCATTACCAATCGGTATGTCGGAGGTGTATGTTCCACTGTCTAAGTCAAAATGAAAGTTCGTTTGTGCTTGTTGATGTAAAAAAGTAGATTTTTCAGTAAACACATTCTCTGAAACAGCATTTTCAGCTTTTAACTCTAGTAATAACTGATATTGAGCTTGTAACTCATCCTTGGAACTGACTTCATATTGAGCGGCTAAACCCAAGGAGGGGATAGTAACCATCAATACGAACAGAATAAAATGCCTGACTCTGGCCATGTTCTGTGTAATTGATTGTTTGCATAGGGTGTTAATCCATAACATACGACTTCCTTGTTATTATATTTACGACAATTGATGTAGATGAAATATATCAATTATGTGATTACTTTTAGTGAATATATTTAACGATGATTATCTTTATATTTAAATTTTACGATTAATGCTGCGATTGTAATGCTAAAAATAAATAACCACACAGGCAAGTTACCGTATTGACTATAGATGCTGTCGCCTTGGATTAGCTTGATATTAACTTTAAGGGTGTCGGCTTCAAATTGTGGCATGCTGACTTGAATTTGACTGATTGGGTCGTATACGCCGCTGATACCATTGTTGGTCACACGAATAAGCGGGCGTTGCAATTCAAGGGCGCGCATACGGGCTATTTGCATGTGCTGGTGGGGGCCGTGGGAGGCACCAAACCAGGCATCATTACTTACAGTAAATAAAATATCCGAATCATTGTGGTAATTACCACGCACTAAATCAGCAAAAGCGATTTCGTAGCAAATAGCCGGTAATATATTTAAGCCATTAGCACGTAAGTTATTTTGAACTTGGTCGCCGCGAGTGAACGATGACATGGGTAGGTCAAATAATGGCGCGATAGGGCGCAATATATCTTCAAATGGCACAAACTCACCAATGGGAAGTAATTGGTGTTTTTGGTAACGGTTTTTACCTAAGTATTGATAATGACCATGTTCGTCACCCTGCTCTTTATTACCAAGTACAATTAATGTGTTGAAGATTGCTTTAGTGTCGCGCTGATAGTCAACAATACCTGTAATGAGAGCAGTATTGTTAAATGAGGCTGCGCTATCTAAGCCTGCTAAATAGCTATCTGCAAGTGCTTCTATTTCAGGCACTGCAGCTTCTGGCCAAACGATTAAGTCGGCATCCCAGTGTGGTCGAGTCATATCTTGGTACTTACTCATTGTGGTCCAAAATTCACTCGGGTCAAAGCGCAGATGCTGTTTGATATTACCTTGTACCAGTAAGGCGCTAATCGTTTTATCACTGTAACTGTTATTGCGCGTGTAGTGAGTAATAGCGAATAGTACAGCGATGCTAATTACAGTGGCTGCTGTGGCTTTAAAGTCTCTAATAAACAGCAGGCGATAGAGCGCAAAACCAATCGCGATACATACAAGGGTTAAGCCAAACTCACCAATTACTGGAGCGAGTAGATTAAGTGGGCTATCGGTTTGAGTATAACCAAAGCTTAGCCAAGGGAAGCCGGTGAGTACCACACCGCGTAAGTATTCGGTGACAGCAAAGCCTGAGAGTAATAATAAACCGTAGCTACTAGGGCCGCTGGCAAAGCGTGTGGCAAACATAAAGGCTAAAGCCGGGTAGATAGCTAAATAAGCACATAACAGCACCATCAGTAACACTGAGGCTACCAGTGGCATACCGCCGAAGGTGGCAATGGAGACATGCACCCAACTGATACCTGCGCCAAACCAACCGAGGCCAAATATAAAACCATATTTGGCGGCGCGTTTACTGGCTAGTTTGCCATATTGCTGCCCAGAATTATGTGTGTGGGTACTGTATATCGCTAATGCTAAACAGGCGAACGTGAGGGGCCAAATCTCAAAAGGGGCATAACACAAGGTTAAAAAGAGGCCCGCAACCAGTGCGAGCCATGCTTTTTTATCTTTTGCTAAATGCAGGCAGTTAGTCAGAAGTGTCTTCACTGTCGTTATCATCAGCCTTTGGCACTGTAACCTGTAATTGCAATAATCGACGATTATCGGCATTGGTTACTTTAAATTGTAAGCCATCTATATCAATTATTTCACCACGGCCAGGCATATGCCCAAAGGCGTGTAAAACAGTACCACCGATGGTATCAGCGTCTTGCGTGCTGTAGCCAGTTTTAAAATATTCGTTAAAATCATCAACAGGAGTAAGTGCTTGAACAACAAACACATGCTTTGCAAGTTGACGAATATCTAGTTGCTCTTCTTCGTCGTGTTCATCTTCAATTTCACCGACGATGAGCTCAAGAATATCTTCTATGGTTACTAAACCAGATACACCGCCGTATTCATCAATTACTAACGCCATATGGTAACGCTGTTGGCGAAACTCATTAAGTAGCGTATCAACACGCTTACTTTCTGGCACAACAACGGCTGGGCGTAAATAATCACGTAATGATGGCAGTAGATCATCTTTATTGAGGATCAGTGGTAATAGATCTTTTGCTAGTAAAATGCCTTCAATGTGGTCTTTATCTTCACACACCACTGGAAAACGTGAATGAGTTGAATCGACCATCATTGGAATGAGTTCTTCTAGCGGCGCTTCCACTTCGAGCGTGATCATTTGTGAGCGCGGGATCATAATATCTCGCACTTTTAACTCTGACACACCGAGCACACCTTCGATCATCTCTTTGGTTTCAGGATCAATGACATCCCGAACTTGCGCATCGGCAATTACTTCAGCCAGCTCTTCTCTATTCTGGGGTTCCCCTTGCAACATTTGGGTAATTCTACCCAACCAGGTCTTGCCAGAAGAACCCTGGCTAGTCTGCGAGTTATCGTCGCTCATTGCGTCTACTTGCTCCGTAAATTTAAATATCGTCCCGATATGGGTCTGCTATGCCTAATTCGGCAAGCAATTGCTTTTCAATGCTTTCCATTTCTGTCGCATCTTCATCCTTTATATGGTCAAATCCAAGTAAATGCAAGCATCCGTGGATCACCATATGGGCAAAGTGGTCATGAAATGACTTTTCTTGCTCTATTGATTCAGCTAACACTATGGCTGGGCAAATAACTAAATCACCCACCAAAGGTAGCTCTATACCTGCTGGCGCTTCAAATTCAAACGACAACACATTGGTTGGTTTATCTTTACCACGGTAGTCATTATTGAGTTGTTGGCTTTGCTCTTCATCAGCAATAACAATACTCAGCTCTGATTCGTCACGGTATTGACTAAGCACTTTATTAGCCCACAGCGCAAATTGCTCAAGACTAGGCAAGTTATCAAACTCGCAGGCTATTTGTAAATCAAGTTCAGTGTTCACGGCATCACTCTTTAGTCGAAGGTTGCGCTTGCTCTTGGTTTGCGAGCAAGTCTTTAGCACGTTGTTTTTCGGCGCGTTTGAGTCGTTCTGCTTCATCGTTACGTTCGTAGGCTTCAACAATACGTGCCACGACAGGGTGGCGCACCACGTCCTGTGATTGGAAGAAGTTAAAGCTTATTTCGTCTACATCGCTAAGTACTTCAATGGCGTGACGAAGCCCTGAGCGCGCACCACGGGGTAAATCTACTTGGGTAATGTCGCCGGTGATCACTGCTTTTGAATTAAAACCAATTCGGGTTAAGAACATTTTCATTTGTTCAACCGTGGTATTTTGGCTTTCATCTAAAATAATAAAGGCATCGTTAAGTGTGCGACCACGCATAAAGGCAAGTGGAGCGACTTCAATGACATTTTGTTCCATCAGCTTTTCGACTTTTTCAAAGCCGAGCATTTCAAATAAGGCATCGTACAATGGGCGCAGGTATGGGTCGATTTTCTGACTTAAATCACCTGGTAAAAACCCCAGTTTTTCACCGGCTTCAACAGCAGGGCGGGTCAATAAAATACGCCGTATTTCTTGACGCTCTAAAGCATCAACTGCTGCGGCGACAGCTAGGTAGGTTTTACCTGTGCCAGCAGGCCCTATACCAAAGGTGATATCGTGACGAAATATATTCGATACATAATGACCTTGATTGTCGTTACGTGGTTTTATTACGCCACGACGAGTTTTGATCATCACCTCTTTGCCATATTCGTTTAGCTCATCTTGCTCTAATGCATTTGACTCACTAATGGCTAAATGTACGGTATTTGCTTCAATTTCAGTAATAACACCGCGTACTGGCTGAGTTTCGACATATAAGTCTTTGAGGATTTCCATCGCTGCAAACGCGCTGGTGGTTTTACCGGTGATTTTAAAATAGTTATCGCGATGAGTAATTTCAACACCTAAGCGGCGTTCAATGTGTTTGATGTTTTCGTCAAACGGGCCACATAAAGATGAAAGACGTTTGTTGTCGGAGGGTTCTAAATAAATCTCTAATTTTTTTAATTGATTACTCAAAATTGCTTCCTGTTTTGATGTGCCAGCGAGGCTGGCACAGTAAGTTTCGCCTAAGGAACGAAAGTTGCAACACCTAATTCATCAGGGGTGGCTTGCGGCTCTGGTTGTGCTGCTTTACTTAAAATATCAGCAGGAGCAACCGCACGGCGTAAGTTCATTTGGGATTCTGTACGAATTAAGTCACCGCGTAAAGAGTTTGGCAGTGCCTCAGTTATACGTACATCAACAAACTGACCGATCACTGTGTGTGGGCCAATAAAGTTTACTACGCGGTTGTTTTCAGTACGGCCACGTAGCTCCATCGGATTTTTCTTGGATGGACCTTCAACTAGGATGCGTTGTTCAGTATCAAACATTTGACGACTGATCTGTTGCGCCATTTGAGTAATACGGTTTTGTAGTAGGTATAAACGCTCTTTCTTTTCTTGCTCGCTGACATCATCAGGCAAATCAGCCGCTGGCGTACCCGGGCGTGCGCTGTAGATAAAGCTAAAGCTCATATCGAAACCAATATCATTGATAAGGTTCATCGTCGCTTCAAAGTCAGCGGCGCTTTCACCTGGGAAACCAATGATAAAATCTGACGACATACTTAAATTAGGGCGAATTTTACGTAATTTACGAATCGTTGATTTGTACTCAATAGCAGTGTGACCACGTTTCATTAAATTAAGAATACGATCCGAACCGCTTTGTACTGGTAAATGTAAGTGATCGACTAATTCAGGTACGTCGGCATAAGCGTCAATGATGTCTGGTGTAAACTCTACCGGGTGCGACGTGGTGTAGCGAATACGGTCAATCCCGTCGATAGCTGCAACATAACGAATTAAATCTGAGAAGTAACAAATTTCACCATCGTGAGTTTCGCCGCGATAAGCATTTACGTTTTGACCTAGTAGGTTTACTTCACGAACATTTTGCTCTGCAAGTTGAGCAATTTCTAATAATACATCATCAAGCGGGCGGCTGACTTCTTCACCGCGCGTGTAAGGTACTACGCAGAAGGTACAGTATTTAGAGCACCCTTCCATAATAGATACAAATGCAGAAGGACCGTCTGCTTTTGGCTCTGGTAAACGGTCAAACTTTTCAATCTCTGGGAATGAAATATCAACCACAGAGCTGCCTTTGTTACCTTGCACTTGTTTGATCATTTCAGGTAAACGGTGCAATGTTTGAGGGCCAAAAATAACGTCAACAAATGGTGCGCGTTGGCGAATTGAATCGCCTTCTTGTGACGCAACACAGCCACCAACACCGATGATCAGATCGGGTTTGTCATCTTTGAGTAATTTCCAACGGCCTAGTTGATGGAATACTTTTTCCTGCGCTTTTTCGCGAATTGAACAGGTATTGAGTAGGATAACATCTGCATCCCCAGCTTCATCAGTTAACTGGTAGCCGTTGGTTGCATCGAGAAGATCAGCCATTTTCTGAGAGTCGTATTCATTCATCTGACAACCCCAGGTTTTAATATGCAGCTTTTTACTCATTGAAATATAGCCTCGTTTTCAATTCGGTAGTGGCACGGTTGTGCGCTAAACAGGATAAGCGGCACTTTCGCTTACTTAAAGGACGCGTATTTTAGCTGGATACCCGTCTAGATCCAAGTATAGTTTTTATGTTTGTGAATTGAAGTCAAACAAAGTGCGTTTTATGGTTGATTAAGATGAAACTCACTCGCACTTGTAAACAGAAGTACGATACAATCAAGCGCACTGAAAATAACCAAATTAGTGACTAAAAATGATGAAAAACAAGGTTATTGTTGTTGGCGGCGGCATGGTTGGTGCAGCCACAGCAGTTAAACTCGCTAAACAAGGATGCCAAGTAACAGTGATTGAGCAGCAGATAATTGATGCTGATGCTGTATTGGCAAGTGAAAAAGTTGATATTCGTGTATCTGCTATCAATCGTTTTTCAGAAAACTTATTAGATGACTTAGGCGCTATGCCTATTTTACGAGTGCATCGACATGCCCCATATCAACAGCTCGAAGCGTTTGAACGAACGGGCGATAACCTTTTGTTTGATTGTCACGATATTAATACCACTCATTTAGGCCACTTAATTGAAAATAATTTAATTCAAGCGAGTATCTGGCAACAGTTTGCACAGCACAATATCGAAGTGATTGAAACACCTCAATCATTGTCCGCAATTGAGCAAAGCGAACAGCAAGTGACATTGCATTATGGAGAGCAGCAATATACAGCTGATTTAGTTGTTGCTGCAGATGGTGGGCAATCGTTATTACGTCAACAGGCAGGTATTGGTGTTACGGGTTGGCAATATGGTCAGCATTGTATGGGAGTATTAATAAAACTAGACGCTGCGCAACAAGTAAAAACATGGCAGCAGTTTAAGCCCACAGGTCCGGTAGCTTTTTTACCTATGCAGGCGCCATACGCCAATTTAATTTGTTACCACGATGCAAAGCACTTAAAGCAATGGCAGCAACTCTCAGCAAGCGAATTAAAACAGCAACTGCTTGCACATTTCCCGCCCTTAGATGGGGACTTTGATATCATAGAGCATGCTGTATTTCCGTTAGCCCGCCAACATGCCAACAGCTATTCAGATGGCCGTATCGTGCTGGTTGGTGATGCAGCGCATACGATTAATCCGCTCGCTGGGCAAGGGGTTAACTTAGGTTTTCAAGATGTCGTAGCACTTGCTGATATATTAAAAAATGCAGACGATATAGGTGCTGCACAATATCTTAAACAATATGAGCAAACTAGACGCAAAGCAAATTTGTTAATGATGAGTATGATGGACGCTTGTTATTTTGGTTTTTCTAATCAACTAACTCCATTGCAGTGGGCACGCAGTCAGTTTTTGAAAATGGCAAATAAAACCGGACCGGTAAAGCATTGGGTATTAAAATATGCGATTAGCGGTGAAATCAGTTAAGAATTCTCATTTTATTAAAAATATGATTATCATAGCGAATTATACCAATCGTGTTAAGTTACTGACCATTTATAGCGACAGATAAAGACAGTGATAACAAGGCGTAAATTTTGACATGTAGTTGTTCTACTTGAAAAAATTATAACGCAGTTAGCGCTTTATTTAGCTCGCTAGAATGGTTAAATATTTATGTAGATTGGTATTAAATAGCTAACTAATTTAATGTAATTGGTGTTAATAGAATGGCTAGGGTGGGCGAAAGCTCACTCA
>NZ_JACJDM010000044.1:0-41122 GCF_014163545.1 Pseudoalteromonas sp. SR45-6 | reverse complement strand
ACATCATCACATTGAGATAATGCTTTTTCAACCGCTTGAACTTTAAATTCTTGTGTAAATCGACGTCTCATTTTTATCTGCCTCTATTAAAAGTTAGAGGCGACAACTATCCTGACACAGGGGGAAAGATACAAAAACTTATGAAAATGATGACAGCATTGTCAGGCGCAGCCGATGTGTTAAACGAAAAATCTAATCGTACTCAGAACAACTGTATTAAAATGCGTTGTCCAAATGAATTAGATCACGGTAAGTTAAAATCTCTAACAAAAGAGCCTACAAAACAACAAATTTACACCGTGGTAATGTCTTTTTATATTGAGAAGGATGTTAGTAATGTTGTTGATGGTAATGAAAAAATTAGTAAAGTTTATAGTTTGAAAAATGATATACCAACATCTCAGCTAGATAAGCTTGCGAAAATATTTGAAAATATCGGCTATTTTAATGCAGTTGATGTTATCAAAGGTAAAGTGTCGGGTCTTTTTTCTTAATGATAAATAAAGACGAAAAAGCTTCTGTCATGCTGGTGCAAAAGCATCAGCTAGACAGTGCTGATGCAAAAATAACAGAAATAGATGCTGTTTTAGATTCTTTATTAATTGATCAAAATAACTCAGATGCAAACTTAGACAGCATGCTGGAGAGCATGAGTGATCTATTGAATGAATCAGGTATAGTTTTTGATGAGCGTAAGCAAAACGTAGACTCTTCCTTAGACGCTTATGTTGCTGATACGAATGGAATTGTGCTGCAAAAGAATAATCCAATACAAATGTTATCTACAATTGATATAGATGATGATACTGATTGGAATGAATATATTTATTCAATCAATAAGTATGCTGGTGAGCATGATATTGACTTAACATCAGATCCCTATAATCAGCTGCTTTCTTTATCTCAGAAAGTGAATATAGAAAAACGAATAAAAGATGAGTTTACTCATAAAAATGCCAACTGCGATAAGTATGATTATTTAATTGCAGGAACATGCGGTGTTATAGGCGGCCTTATTGATGTTTTTTTAGTTGGCGCCCCTGGTGAAGGGCTTTTAGGTAAAGTTACTGATAATGGCACTAAAGGGGCTATGGGAAAGTTTGCTGAAGCATTTGGTTTTGAACGTCAAAATAAGGAATCCCAAGGTTACCAAAAATACCTTGATAGATGTGAAGTTAAAAATAAACCTCCACTTGATAAAGAAACGTGGATGAGTAGTCAGGCTGTCCAGTTTTTGGAAAATAAATTTGGTATAAACTATGACCAAACCAGCACCAACAAAAAAGGTAAATCAGGTACAGGAGGAGCTGTAGAAAATCTAACTCCAACAAACCACCATTTAAAAAGTCTTGGGCATTCACCTGATCTTATTGGTTTGTTTTTTTCAATCTATAATCAGTTTACTAGTACATCAAGTTTTGTATCAAATGGAAAATTAATAACAATTGAAACTGAAAGCTTTGAACTTAAAGGTCATACAACCATAGCAAAAATATTTTGTGGATTTGTAAATTGGTTAGGGCACCTTTTTTCAGATATGGCTGGCTCTAATTCTTCAATTGCTAAGGGAAATCGTGGTTCTGGTATACCAATCCCATTTTATAATTTACTGTTATTAATTGATGTTGGCGAGTTTGGTAAGGATAAGCAAACCTTTGCAACAATTGCCACAAAGGTGTTTGAAAAAGGCTATGATTTTCGACATGGCTTGGCTATGGCCGTCCCTGTTCTTGTTACCGAGCTATTAACCAGACTTATGTGGGTAATAAAGAAACGTTTTTATCATAAAGAGCCTTGGAAAAATTGTATACCTAGGGCTAGTGAGCCAGAGCTTAGGCGAATGCTCCTAGTTGCTCATGGCTCTTTATGTTTAATTGATGCTGGAGATGCCGCGATAAAATCTGGTGGTGAAATAGTGCAGTTTTTATTGAGAACTAATATTATTGGTTGGGTTCGCTTTGGTAACTTAGCTTATAAAGAGGTACTAGCTTGGCATAAAAGTGGTCATATAGACCATGATGCTGTAGACGAGTACTTAAAAAATGAATATATAAAAATGTTAAAATGAACTCGGTACAAATAAAAATGGTCTTTGTGGTAGTGTAGTTAAAGTACCCACAGCTTTAAGGTATAGCTACCACTTTTTAGGTGGGATATTATTAATGCTCTTAAAACCTTATCTACATTCAAAAAAGTGCATGACCTTTATTTGTTGACTTCATATTGAGATAAACTGATTTGTTATTATAAAATTAACTCAGAAGACTTAGGCTCAAGTTAATAACTGCATGAAATGTAAACTATGAAGACTGCCCGACATAATTCAATTTTAGATTATATCCCTTCTAGCCCTAAAAGTACTTCAGTGAAAAAGCTAAAAGTGACTTTGTCGCAAAACGGATTGGAGCTCTCCCACCGCATGCTTCAACGAGACCTGCAATCACTATATGAACAAGGCTGTTTTGGGCTTGAAAAAGACACGCGGAGTAAACCGTATGGCTGGTCTATCAATGCGCAGTGGCGAGGTGGTAGCGCTAAAATAATGAGCAGTGAAGTCGCTGAACATTATTTGCTGCTAGAGCAGCTACTACCGCAATCTGTACCGAGCGATGTGAAACGCTCTGTGCATACTAAAGCAGAGCAGGCTCTTAAGCGTTTTAATGGCCATGTACCTGAGTGGCTCTTAACTCTGCCTAAGCCTTCGTTAAAAGTGAATATTGATACTCAGTTAGTAGTTCAAATTGAGCATGCGATTGAGCATAAACGTGCAGTGAGTGCTGAGCTTTATAGAGTACTTTACAATGAGGCACATTGGCTTAAGTTTACTGAATTGAGTTTTTATAACTTAGTTGAGCAAGGCGGTGTTTTAATGGTGCAGTTTATGGTGGGGCAACTTCACGATAAATGCTACCAAATGCCGGTTTACCGTATTCGTAATGTACAGGTACTACAAAAAACACGACGTGGGCCAACTGCTGAGCAATTAAAATCGTTACGCAGTGCTATTAATAAAGGCATGAAGCAATCAGCTATTGAGTTAATTGTTAAAGTGCCCAGCCATTCGGCGGTTAATCAAGGTTTTATTGAACTTGGCGAGCTGATTGACAAGCAACATATTGACGATAAAAACGTATTACTCACCTACCAAACCATTGATACAGAGCAGTTAACTGATGAGTTGCTTAAATGTGCTCATTGGCTTGAGGTTATTAAACCTGAAAAGCTGCGGCAAAGAATTATTTCTAAGCTTAAAGCTGCTACTACAAACTACCTCTAATGACCTTAGCTAGTCTGGGTGCGTCAATTCTTGACGCACCTGTTTGCTATGCTTCTTTTAAAGATGAAAGGAGTGGTTATGTTTCAATTAATTGAGCAGCAAGATGGTTTATCTATTGGTGTATTTGGTATTGGTGGCTGCGGCTGTAATACGTTAAATAGTATTTATGAGCAGCGAGAGAG
This sequence comes from Pseudoalteromonas sp. SR45-6, assembly GCF_014163545.1. Classification (NCBI taxonomy): domain Bacteria; kingdom Pseudomonadati; phylum Pseudomonadota; class Gammaproteobacteria; order Alteromonadales; family Pseudoalteromonadaceae; genus Pseudoalteromonas; species Pseudoalteromonas sp. SR45-6. Next base: position 37,663 of record NZ_JACJDM010000044.1, on the reverse strand, counting down.
TAAGCAGGCTAAGTTATTTAGTGTTAATACCGATAAAGTGGTGCTCGAACATACACAAAGTGATGATGCCGTGCTTATCGGTGCTGAGTTAACTCATGGTTATGGCGCTGGGGCCGATCCTGAGGTTGGCCTACAGGCTGCTCAAGAGAGTAAAGAGCAACTGTTAGTATTAATAAATAGCTGCGATATTTTATTGTGTGCAACAGGGCTTGGTGGTGGCACCGGCACTGGCGCAAGCCCATTTATAGCGCAGCTTGCGCGTGAGCAAAATAAGCCAGTGATATTTGTAGCGACATTGCCTTTTAGCAGTGAAGGGCAGTTTAGAAGCAACATAGCGCAAGCAGGGCTGAATACCTTAAAAGAGTATGCTAATGCGGTGATCACGTTACCTAATGATCAACTTATTGAAGTGTTAGGTAATGATGTTGGCTTGTTTGATGCCTTTAAACACAGCAACCAAATATTGCATTCATTAATAAAATCGTTAATCGATATGCTGTGTTATCAAGGTTTGATTAACGTTGATTTAAACGACTTTGCTAAAATTATGGATTGCCAAGGCGATGCCGTATTAGGTGTAGGCAAGTGCGATCTTGAAGATGAACTTTCAAACGCGCTTGATGGGGCGCTTAATAATCCGCTGGTTAACCAAGTTGATATGTCATCAAGTACCGGCGTTATTGTGCAAGTAAACTGTAAAGATGAGATTTCACTGGGTAGTTATAATCTCATCACCGACACGGTTCGCCAGCAAGTTAGCCCTAATGCGTTAGTGATCTGTGGTGTGTCTAAAATTGAGAGCTTAGCAACTAATTACGAACTGTTGATCATAGCAACGGGCGCAAGCGCGAAGATGCTTGTTGAACCTAATGATAAAGCGCCTAATAGTGAACTAAAAAAGCCAGATGCTGTAATCTATAAACCTCAAGCTTCAGATATTTTTGATATACCCGCATTTATTCGTAATCAAGCCCCGCCGCCCTCCGGGAAATAACGGTTATTCACTATTTGTACTTAAAGGGTTGTTAGCTGTTGTTTTCAGAGTCTGAATATTTTTTTAAGTGGTATAAATCTATGAACGTATATTTAGATGATGAGAGGGAAACTCCAGCCGGTTGGTTACGAGCCTATTGGCCCGATGAAGTGATTAAACTTTTGAAGACCGGTAAAGTAAAGCAGCTCAGCCTTGATCATGATTTAGGAAATGATACTAAAGGCACTGGCTATGATGTTTTACTTTGGATTGAGCGGGCAGTGTTTATTGATGGCTTTGTACCACCAGCAATAACCGTTCATTCAGCTAATAGCTCAGCACGCATAAAAATGGAGCGCGCAATTACACAAATTAACTTACTGGCTAGAAATCAACAGGGCTCTAAACGCTGCTATAACGAGTCGTAAATCTTACAATTAAACAGGATTATTTATGACGATATTATATATCACTGGCGCAGGTGTAAGTGCAGCCAGTGACATCCCAACTTTCCGGGGGCAAGACGGTTATTGGACCATTGGCAGTAAAAATTATACACCGATGAAAATGGCCACTCGCGGGATGTATAAATTTAATCCTCACGAATTTTTAGCGTGGTATTACCATCGATTTACGACTTATAGAGATTATGGGCCAAATGAAGTACATAAATGGCTTAGTGATAAAAATGTGAACACCCAAAATATTGATGGGCTTGATGGCAAAGCGGGTAACAAAAACTACATCGCTATTCATGGTCGCCTTGATCAAATGACTCTCTATCAAAAAAATGGTTTGCCAGAACTAATAGCCGCACCGCGGTATAAAGTTGATGAAAGCCGCTTAAACGATTCGTTATTGGAGCTGTTTAACATTGAAAACAAAAATCCGAAGGTGAACCGTTCGTTTAAACCGTATGTGTTGTTATTTGATGAATACTACACTGAGCTTTACCGTTTTCGTGAAGCTAAACAACGCATGCTTAATGCAGATAAAATGGTGTTTATTGGTACCTCTTTTAATGTTGGCATTACCAATATGGCGCTTCAGATAGCAGCAGAGTATAACAAGCTAGTTGAAATTGTAGATCCTGATCCTGTGGCGCTCTCAATTGGAAACATCACATATAAAAAAATGGCGGCAATCGACTATATACAAAAAATGGGATGATTTCTGTTCGTCGCACAGGGCAATTAATTAGTAAATGATTGCCCTGCGGTGAGGATAATCAAACCATTTAGTACTTTTTGGACAGAGGTTAAACGCCTCGATGATTTGAGTTTTAAAAGTTATCTTTAGCAAACCAGAGTATGAGGGCTAATACTTTCCTTCTTCTAGCTTACTTGTACATCTAATTCTAACTGCATTGATATCTTAGGTAAGCTCAATGCATTTAGACTTTAAGAATTCTAAAAATACTTTTACCTTTTCTAGCGGGTATTTTCTGCCTGCATAAAATGCGTATAACACCAGATCTTCTGGTTCATGGTCGAGTTTAATATTGATCAATGAGCCGTTGTCTATATCTTCTTGGCATGCATGAATGGGTAAAATGGCATAGCCGAGCCCTTTTAGTGCAGCGGCTTTGGCCATGTTGCCACTGTTTACTTTAAAATTAGATTTTACTTGCACTGCTTGTTGCTGTTTAAAACGCCAAGGCATACCTTGCAGTACTGATAAGCTAGTAATACAAGGAACTTTACTTAACTCATCTAGCGAGCGAGGCGGTGGCGCATTGTTGATCAGTTGTGGCGCGCCAACAATGCAACTGGGCCAGCGCAGCAGTTCTTTAGCAACCCAACCTGAATCGTCCAATGGACCACGGCCAAAGCGTAGCACCAAATCAAATCCCTCTAACAAGCCTTCGGTTGGATTTAGTTGCGTATCGCAACTTAGTTGTATTTGTGGATGCACAGAGCAAAACTCTGCGCTTATTTCGGCTAAAAAAGGCAGATCAGGCATGATGATTTTAAGATGCCCGGCAAGAGAATCACCATACAAAGACACCTCTTCTAGCGAGTCATTCATTGCTTGTATCAGTGGGGTGATAGATTGATAAAGTTGTTTTCCTGCAGCCGTTGCAATCATTTTTCGGGTGGTACGTTGTAATAACCTTAAATTAAGTTGCTTCTCTAATAACGCGACATGGCGGCTAACATTAGATGTAGGCAATTGCAGTTGTTCGGCTGCGAGTTTAAAGCTCAGTTGTTCATATACGCACTGAAAGCTGAGTAACCACTGAAGTTCGATTTTATCAATCATTAATTAACTCAAAATATGGGATTAATAACGCAATTATTACTAATTTATCTTAAAAAATGACTTTGTGATAATGGTTATTCAGTTAATTATTGAGGTAAAGAATATGAACAGCAAGCGAATTGCCATTGTGGGTGCGGGCATCGGGGGGATAGCGCTGGCCATTCTTGCAGCACGAAAAGGTTATCAGGTGAACATATTTGAGCGCGATAGTGAGATTTCCTCTATTGGTGCCGGGGTAACGTTATGGCCGAATGCAATGTTTGTGTTACAGCAAATGGGCTTGGATAAACAGATCCAAGCGCTGGGCGGTATGCCTTTGTTTATGCGTCAGTGTGATCAGCATGGCACGGTGCAAAGTGAATTTGATATTGCAAAAGTAAATACACTCAGTGGTTTTTCTAGTATCAGTATATTGCGCCGTGATCTTATGAGTGTGTTGGGCCGCACATTAGCTGATTTAGGGGTAAACATACATTTTAACAGCGCAATAACCGTATCAGAGATTGCTCAACTAAAACAAGATTTTGATTTAGTTGTGGGCGCTGATGGGCGGATGAACTCGGTGGTAAGGCAATTTTTATATGCTGAAAAAATCACTCCTCAGTATCAGGGGTTTATTAATATTATTGCTATTAGCCAGTTAAAACCGGGCACTTTAGATAATGTGATCCATGATTTTCGCGGCCGTGGCGAGCGCTTTGGTATTGTGCCTGTTAAAGCAGACCTTTGTTATTGGGCTGCCGGGTGGAGTACAAATATTGATAAAGCGCGGCCGCTATCTGCTTGGTATGAAGAAATGCACCAACGCTTTTTAACTTGGCCAGATGCAGTACAGCAGGTGCTTAAGTCTTATGATGAAAACTCACTGAAACGAATATTTGTGCACGATATTGACCGTTTGCCATATTGGCATCAAGGTAATGTACTGATTATGGGGGATGCGGCTCATGCTCCTTTACCTACTTCAGGGCAGGGGGCATGTCAGGCGCTAGAAGATGCTTGGCATCTTGTACGGGTGTTAGAAAAGTATGATGATTTAGAGCACGCCTTAACGGCTTTTTATCAACAACGCATAGATAAAACCTCAGCCTCTCAACTTGTTGGTCGGCAAGTCGCGCAGAAAATTTTCACTACAGCAGCTGATACCAATGAGACACCAGCGCTAGGTATCTCTGCTCAGCAGTTAGTAACGTTATGGATGCAAGGCTTGAGTAATTAACCTATCGAGCTCTGTTATTTAGGTGCGAGCAAGGCTATTTATGAGGTGGTTATTTGCTCGCTTATTCAGTTACTTGTAAGTTGTGGTTAACAATCCATTAAGTCTGGCTGTGTACAATTGCCGCCTTTACAATTGTTAACCAGTAATGGACTCGTACATTCAATGTCAACCTCAACGTGTTACTCGCCTTTAGCAGCATCGCTGCGTTTTTCAGTTATTAGTTTATCGGTTTTTAGTGCTATGAATGCGGCGGCTGCCGAGCAATTAACAGGCACTCAAACAGAAAAAGATATGGAAGTGATTGAGGTGCGAGGTATTCGCTCTAGCATGGCTGAAAACTTAGCGGTGAAGCGTTTATCAAGTTCTGTGGTTGATGCCATTACCGCTGAAGACATTGGTAAATTCCCGGATAAAAACGTGGCTGATTCATTAGCCCGTGTGCCGGGTGTAGTGATTGAACGTGAAGGCGGTGAAGGATCAACGGTGAGTATTCGTGGTTTATCGTCTGATCTTACTTACACGCAGTTAAATGGTAATTTTATTGCCTCGTCACCAGGAGAGCCATCTCGTTCATTTGATTATGCTTTACTCCCATCAGCGATGATCGCAAGCGTTGAAGTATTCAAATCACCTGAAGCGCGACTAGATGAAGGTGGCGTCGGTGGTACAGTGTTAATGCATAGCCGCAAACCATTGGATATGGATGCTAATTCGGGCGTTTTTAATGTTGAAAGTACTTATGCAGATGTAACGGAAGATTATGAACCTCAGTTTACTGGTTTGTATTCATGGAAAAACGATAGCGATAGCTTTGGTTTTTTACTTGGCTATACCCGTCAAGAGCGCACCAACCGTACGCTCTCTGGTGGCACAGATGCCAATGTTTGGCGTTACACAGGTCAGCAAGCTGTTGATATAAATGGTAACGAGGTTAATAACAGTAATGACTGGGGCGCGGTGACTGATGCCAACGGGCAACGTTATGAGAATATGTGGTTTCCGCAGGTGGTGCGCAGCTCTGTTGTGAATGAAAAACGTGAACGTGAAGGCGTGCAGTTTTCGACTCAGTGGCGACCAACTAATCGCATTGAACTAGGTTTTAATTACTTTGGTTTTAGTTTAAAGCAACAACGCAGCGACTCGGTCGTTGATATGCCGGAATGGGCGTTAAATCCTGACTTTTTAACCGGTATTACACTTGATGAAAGTGGCACAATTGTCAATGGCATGGACTACAGTGCCATGGCCAGTGGCGTTGAAAAAGATATGCAATTGCCGTGGTTGCGCGGCAGTTATTTGGATGAAGAGTCAACCTCTGATACTTTTGATTTTAACTTAAGCTACGAAGGCGACAACTTTACAGCACGCTTTGTCGTTGGTAAAACTAAAGCTAAAGGCGGGCCAAAAGAAAGTTGGCAAGCAGCGTATAAAAGCTCAAACGCGGGTGAGGGGCAAAGTAATATTGAGAACGCCTCGCAAAGTGCCGCTTGGTCAATCAGTGATGACCGTATTTCGATGCTGATAGACCCAAATACACTCAATAACTTGCTCGCAGGTGTTGGCGGAGGTCGTGATGCAGGCTCATCGAACTCAAGTTTTGTACGTAGCACCTTAGCAGAAAAGTACTACCAAGCTGACGTTGATTTTTATGTTGATTGGGGCATATTGACCACCATTCGCACTGGTGCAAAATACCGCGATGCATCACTGCATCGCGAAACGGGCAACAACTTTTTCCTTGATCCGAGTTTTGATATTGCCGCAGGCGAGGCAAGCGCAAGCGGTATCACGCAATTTGATAGCTATCAATGGAATAATGGTATGCCACAGGCACAAGATGTGTTTAATGTGGAAGGTGAAAGCAATATTGCTGGTGGCTTTAATATCAATTTAATGCCAACTATTAATTGGCATAAATATCGCGATTATATTTACAGTAACTATGTGCCGTATACTCGAATTGAAGATAACTTTGTCTATGATATTGCCGAGCAGATCAGTGCGTTTTATTTACAAGGTGATTTTGAGTACAGAGATATACGCGGTAATTTTGGTGTGCGCGTTGTACAAACCAAGACTAGCAGTGCTTCAACCGATCTCTATACCTTTTTATTGGATGAAACCGATGACGAAACGGGCGAGCAAATCACCGGTGATGATCGTTTAGTTGAGCAATACCAGTTGATCACCCAGCAAACAACAGACACCCACGTATTGCCGAGTTTAAATATTGCGTGGGATGCCAGTGATGATGTGGTGATCCGTGGTGCGCTTGCTAAAGTGATGTCGCGCCCCGATTACGGCGATTTGGGTAGTCAACAGCGTATTACTTATGTGTCGGACGAATGGGCAGATGATCGCGCCGCTTTTAATGAACAACCCGGATTTAGTGGCAGTGGTGGTAATAAAAATTTAAAAGCGTTTGAGTCAGTACAAGCCGATTTATCTCTTGAGTATTACTACGCGCCAGGTTCTGCATTAGGTGTAGCGTTATTTCATAAACAGGTCGATAACTTTATCGTGCCACTGGTGATTGATTCACAGCGTGAATTTGCAGGGCAAAAAGGTCTTGTTGATGCTGGTACTATTAGCATTTCACCGTATAGCACCGTAGGTAATGGTACTGACGCGGTATCAAAAGGGGTGGAAGTGTTTATTCAACACGCCTTTGATAGTGGCTTTGGTATTTACGCAAACTACACGTATAACAACACCAATCAGGCCGATGTAACAGTTGCAGGTGAAAAGTTAGCCGAGTCGCCATTAATAGGCAGTGCTGACTATCAATATAACACCTCCGTTTATTATGAAGGGGATCGTTTTAATATTCGCGCTTCGTACAATAAACGAGGTGAAACGGTGCTCGGTATTAACAGTGGTTTAAATGTCTACCAAGACCCATACCAGCAAGTAGATGTAAACGCAGCATATAACGTTACCGATAACTTAAGCCTTACCGCAGCGGTAATTAACTTAACGCAATCTGAGTCGGTAACACGTTTGGGTAAAGATACCGATGCGCGGCTACTTAATACTAGTTATTCAGGCCGCCGTTATTATGCTGGGATTAATTACAGTTTTTAAGTGTGCTAACAGCGCGATGTAAAATCGCGCTTACTAGCTTACTAGCTTACTTAGCATAATCGCGCTTTTTAGACATGCCGCCAATGCCCGCATTAAAGCTATTGGTTGGATCTAAATTGCGATAGTTATCAGCAAGGGCTGGTTTTGCATCATAATGATGTCCTACATTATGCTCTGCGGGGTATTGCGCGCCGCGTTGCTCTAATAACTCAAGTAAGGCTGCTTTAATTGCTTTGCCGTCTTCACCTTTACGCACTAAGTAATCTTGGTGAAATACGTGACATAAAAAGTGCCCGTAATACAGTTTCCCTACTAATTTATTGCAGATGCTTGGCGGTAATTTTTCGAACCATTCGTTGTCGTTACGTTTTAAAGCGATATCCAGCGCGAGAATATCTTCGACTTCTTGATGATTTATTTTGGCATATTGCACAGCAGCACCTGCGGCAGCAAAACGCAGTAAGTATGCCGATTTAGCTTCTTGCTCACTACACTGAAAAAAATCAATTTGGTAGTCTTTTTGAACGTGTTCAAGCAATGCAAGAGTTTGTTGATGCGCCTCGCCTTTAACTGTCAAAATGAGCTGATGTTGATATTGACTATTCCATTGCTTGAGCTTATTGGGTGTTTGGCTTGGGAACAGTTTTGCGAAGCGATAAACTAGTTTATCAATAGCATTTTTGGGTATAAAAGGCAGTTTTTGACAGACGGAATCGAGCTGGCGCTTAATATTAAAAAAAGTAGGCAACCAATTGGTGCCAAGATGTTTAATTAATAATACCGTATCTCGACCATAATTATCAGCAAGCTCAAAAATATCACGGTGTAAATATTCGGCGTAAACAGGCAAGCTGGTGGCTTGCTCTAATAACGTTTTTCGTACCGCTTGCAACGCAGTGGAGGAATTAGTACCGAGGTAAAACGTCAGTTCTTGTTGATTTTTTGCGAAGGTATCTACTCGTACGGCAAATACAGCTAGTTTTCCCGCACAGCCGCTGGCTTGATGTAAACGCCGAGGATCGGCATTAAATCGTGCCGGGGTATCATCATCTGTTTTACGAACCCAATCGGCATATTCGCGATCGGATGCTTTCTTAGCTGTCGTTTTAACATCTTGGGTGCGGTATTTTTTATTTTGTAAATTAGTGAGTATTTGCTCTGGTGTATCGCCAAGTTCAATATCTAAATTATTAATTAAACTGAGGCTACCATTGCTATTTACTTGGGCGTATAAGGCAAGTTCAGTATATGCTGGGCCTCGCTCAACTAGAGCCCCACCTGAGTTATTACATACCCCACCGACAATCGATGCGCCAATACATGATGAGCCAATAACTGAATGTGGTACTCGGCCGTATGGGGCGAGGGCTTTTTCTAATGAGAACAAACTCGCCCCAGGGAACGCGACAATTTGTTGTTGCTCAGCTAATACTTGAATGTCGTTAAGGCGCGAGGTGTTGATGATCACCGTATTGCGATCGCAACCTTGTGTCGGTGTTGAGCCGCCCGTTAAACCGGTATTTGCGGCTTGCATAATAACGATGACCTTTGCACTTACACAGGCTTGTAAAATATGCCATTGTTGTAATAGTGTTGCCGGTTTTACTACTGCTAGTGCCGGACCGTGACCTTCTCTAAAGCCTTTACGGTAAGGAGCAGTTGCACGATCGCTCGTTAATACATAACGTGCGCCAACAATCTTTTTAAAAGATCGAACTAAGGAGGATTGTGACATGAAAACTCTAGTTAAGTGAAGACTTTAACGATGTATCTATATACTGGCTTTTGCGCACACTGGTACGCAATTTTTCTTGTTCTAAAACTTGTGTCGCGTCGATATCATTTAAAGGTATCGCATCTTCGCGGGTTAAGTTGCCATCGGCCACCAGCGATAAATAACGCGAACAACAGACACGTAAAAATGAAGTGAAATTACCAATGTCGTGATCAGCATCAAGAGATTCAAGGTACAGCTTAGTGATCATTTGATTAACGGTCATTTGATCACGAAATGCCACTTCTTCTAAAATATCCCAAAAAAACTCTTCTAAACGAATCGACGTAACAACGCCGTCAATCCGCAGTGATTTGGTACGACAGGTCCATAACCGACTGTCGGCATTAATAAAAAGTTGGCACATGATTAACCTCTTGATGCTGCTGAACTGCGATTATAGCAAGGCTACAAACTGTTTTAACATGGCAGGGTGTGCAGGCCATGCTGGTGCTGTTACTAGTTTGCCATCGGTAATGGCGCCATCCATTGGTAATTCAACGTACTCGGCACCCGCCATTTTCACTTCAGGTTGGCAAGCAGGGTAAGTGGATACTTTTTTACCTTCAATAACTCCTGCCGCTGTGAGCAATTGCGGGCCGTGACAAATAGAGGCAATGGGTTTATCCGCTGTAGCAAAATGCTGAATTATTTCAATTACTTTCGCGTTTAAGCGTAAATACTCAGGGGCACGGCCACCGGGTAAATACAGGGCATCGTAATCAGCGGCATTAATATTGGCAAATGTCGCGTTTAGCGCAAAGTTATGACCGCGCTTTTCAGTATAGGTTTGGTCGCCTTCAAAATCATGAATTGAGGTGGCGATAGTATCACCTGCTTTTTTATCAGGACATACAGCATCAACTTGGTGACCCATCGCCAATAATGCTTGAAAAGGCACCATGTTTTCATAGTCTTCTACAAAGTCACCGGTGATCATAAGTACTTTAGCCATGTTCTGCTCCAGATATTAATTGTGCGTAAACGTATCAGAGTGGAGATTAAGTGCACTCTAATACAATGAGCTCCTAGTAAAACATACACTAATCAGTAACGGGTAATATTCTAATACTACACAGTCATTTTATAGGATATCTTGTTGCCATCGCAGCGCTAAAAAATCAATAAACGCTCTGACCACATTTTGTTGATAATGACGAGATAAATACACAGCCCATAAATGCTGGCCAGGTGATGAAAAAGATGGATTCACTTTAACCAGTTTACCTTGCTCTAAATAGCGATTTGCCAAGTCACACGGCAAATTTGCGATCCCCATTCCTTTGATTGCTGCTTTTAGTAGCACAGACATATCATTAGCATTAATACTGCCTTTTACGGTGACTTTTTCATCCTCGTTATCACTAATAATATGCCATGTTGAACTACCGCTATGCACTAAACAATTGTGTTGCAATAAATCTTGCGGTTTAGTGATTGGACTGTTGTTCGCCAAATAAGTTGGGGAGGCGCAAATAGCCGTATTGATATACATAAGCTTACGCGCAATTAATTGCTCATCAGGCTCATGAGTATAGCGCAGTGCTATATCTACTCGCTCATCAACCAGTTGTGATAACCGATCTGAGAGTACTAGCTGAAAATGAGTATTTGGGTGTATAGCAACAAATTCTTCAATTGCATCAAACAACAGATTTTGGCCAAGTCCAATAGGGGCTGCGACTCTAATGGTACCAACCAGCTCGTTATTATGGTTATGTGCTCTACTTTGTAAATCCAATACGGTGCTGAGTATTTGCTTACAGTAGGCAAGCGCTTCTTCGCCCTGATTGGTTAAGCTGACTTTACGGGTGGTGCGGTGAAATAATCGCAAGCTCAGCCACTGCTCAATGTCTTGTACGTGGCGGGTGACTTGTAAGCGGCTGAGCTCTAAGTGAGCAGCTGCTTTTGTAAAGCTGCCACTGCGGGCGACTTCAACAAAGCTTTGGATTGCAGTTATCTTATCTATTAGTATCCTAAGGTGAACTAATGTGTATCTATAAGGTTTATTTATCATCAATTAATGAGCAAGTAAACTGATTACATCAACTCAGATGATTAATACTTTTTTAAGGATACAGACATGAATATTACTATTTTAGGCGCAACAGGTTGGATTGGTAGCCACATCATGGCGCAGGCAAAAGCTAATGGTCACAATGTGACGGCGGTTGTTCGTGATGCGGATAAGGTGACTGACGGTACAGCGGTAGAAGAGTTTGACTTACAATCTCAAAATGACATTGCAGAAGTATTAACGAACGCTGATGTGGTGATTGCCTCAATCGGTGGACGTGCAGCGGGTAACCATGAATTAGTTGCGCAAACGGCCAAGCGTTTATTAACTGCACTGTCAGGTAGCAGTACTCGTTTACTGTGGGTTGGTGGTGCAGGTAGTTTAGAAGTTGCGCCTGGTGTTACGTTAGTGTCATCGCCGGACTTTCCTGCTGAATATAAAGATGAAGCGTTGGCGCAAGGTGAGGCTCTCAGTGTATTTAAAGCAACAAACACAACCACACAATGGACGTTTGTAAGCCCTGCCGCGGTTATTTACCCTGGCGCAAGTGAAGGTCCGTATCGTATTGGTGGCGATGCGTTTTTTACTAATGAACAAGGTGAAAGCAAAATATCAGTGACTGATTACGCGATTGCTATGCTGGATGAAGTGCAAAATGCCGCGCATATTAATCAACGTATGAGCGTCGCTTATTAAGGGTTTTTCGCAGGGCTTACAAATAAAGTATGATTATTTAATGATACTTTTGAACCCACTTTTATCCTTTGCATTAACCAGCTTTAACCAGCTTTACCTGAGCCTTTTGCAACTTAGGTAAAGCTAAATCTAAAGGTTATTGCTAATGAGCAGCCGATTTTTTGAAGCAATGATATGGCAAAACCTATTTGCTCAGCTTAGTAATACCAGGATGTTATTCGCGTGTAAGCTTACTTTTAGCAACTATTTATTACTTTCACTTTTACAATGATCTCATGTCTAGACTATATTTGAACTGGTAACTGATTAATTATTTTAATTTTAGTGCAATCTTACAATCAGTTTTTGCATGCAAAGATTGCCTTTACTATTGATAAGTGATGCATTGTATTGATGATTAGCTATTCTGATATGGCCGAACGAAAACTTATTATTAGGTTCTTTTCCGTAATAGGTACGTTGACAACGCTTTGTATGGCAATAATCGCTTTGTTTAATAATCAATCTACTTTGGTTTACCCTCTATTAGGCTCATCAATTTTACTTGCTTCCCCTTTTTGCCTTGGTGATAGAGTCGAGATTTCCTCTTTAATTGTTTTGTATACTTTATATGCTTTAATGATTTATTTAGTACTTACAGGAGGGAGCCATGGTACTGGGCCTATTTGGATTTTTATTGTATCTCCGGTAACCTTTTTTGTGCGTGGTTTTAAACGGGGAATCATTGATTTAATTATTTTTGTAATTTGCGTAACTGGCGCCTTTTATTTATCGAGCTACTTTAAATTTTACAGCGGCTACTCGGCTTATTTTCCAATTCGTATTATTGCTTCTTTTATTATTGTTGCTCTGTTGAGTGGCTTTTATGAATATTTTCGGCAAATGTATAGCCACCGTTTGATTGAACTTGTACATAAAAATGAGTATTTAGCGACTCGCGACCCTTTAACAAACTTGCCTAATCGACGTTATGCTATGGCGGAACTCGAGCAATTTGATGCCCAGCTGCAAACTGGGAGTATTATCATTGCGGATGTAGATAATTTTAAGGATATTAATGATCAATATGGTCACTCAGTTGGCGATGAAGTGCTAAAACACCTTGCTGATTTATTTGTTGCTCAGTTAAGTGAAAATGATATGGTGGCGCGCTGGGGCGGTGAAGAGTTTTTATTTTTTCTACGTCATAAAAATAAACAACAAGCGACACAATTTGCCAACGATATTCATCATGCTTTATCACAAAATCGTTTAGATATTGGTGTAAACCAGCTGGCTGTTACAGTGAGCATGGGGATCAGTAAACTAACTGCGGATGTGCCAATTGATAAAGCGATGCACAAAGCGGATGAATTGCTTTATCAAGCAAAAAAGCAAGGCAAAAATCAAACGTGTGTTTAGCGCTTATTGGGAACGCTATGAATACATTATATATAACCGGAGCCGGTGTGAGTGCCGCCAGCGGCATTCCTACCTTTCGAGGTGAAGATGGGTTTTGGACTATTGGTAGTAAAAACTATACGCCAATGGAAATGGCTACGCGTGCTATGTATGAAAACAACCCACGGGAGTTTTTAGCTTGGTATTATCATCGCTTTGCTACTTATCGCAACCACGGTCCTAACGAAGTTCATCAGTGGTTGAGCGATAAAAACCTGATCACACAAAATATTGACGGGCTAGATGGCAAAGCAGGCAATAAAAACTATATCGCCATTCATGGCCGGCTTGATCAAATGACTTTGTTTCATCATCAAGGCGATGATGTGAAAGCGCATACGACACCGTGGGATAATGTAGACGAAAGCCGCTTACATGAGTCACTGCTTGAGCTGTTTAACATTGAAAACCAGCAGCCAGTGGTGGATCAATCTTTAAAGCCTTTTGTGTTGCTATTTGATGAATATTACACTGAACTTTATCGTATTAGCGAAGCACAACAGCGGATGCTTGATGCCGATAAAATCGTTTTTATTGGCACTTCGTTTAGCGTCAATATTACCCAAATGGCGTTAGAAGTGGCACGCAATTACGATATCCCAATCGAAATCGTTGATCCAGAACCTGCGCATGTTATGTATAGTAATGTGAGTTATCATAAAATGACTGCATTAGACTATATTCAACGTAACTAAACGTAACTAAACGTAACTAAACATAGCAACACTGAAGAGATTTAAATGAAAGACTTAACAGCAATAGCCAATTTATCAATATTATTAGTAGAGCCTTCAGATGTTCAGCAAAAGCTTATTATAAAGTCACTTACTCAATGCGGTGTGTCACAAATTGAAACTGCTACTTCTCAAGCGCAAACGTTAACAATGCTGGAGAATTATCAACCGGATTTGATTATTAGCAGCATGTATTTTTCTGATGGTAGCGCTGACTCTTTATTGCAAAAAATCAGAGTAACCCCTGGTATTGAGCATCAAGCTTTTATGCTGGTATCAACAGAGCGCAATAAAACCTATCTTGAACAGTTAAGGCAGTCAGGGGTATTAGCTATTTTACCAAAGCCATTTAGCGCTGAGGCAATTACGCGTGCGTTAAAGGCAACCTTAGATATCATCACTGAAGAAGAAGTTGAGTTAGAGCATTTTGATGTAACGCTATTGCGTGTACTTGTGGTTGATGACAGTCGTTTTGCACGCAAGCATATTATTAGGGTCTTGGCTGGAATGGGAATACCGGCGCCTGTAGAAGCAGAAAATGGCAAACAAGCGATTGAACACCTTAACACCCAATCATTTGATTTAATTGTTACTGATTACAATATGCCAGAAATGGATGGCAAAGAGCTAACGGAGACCGTAAGAAGCTCGAATGCTTACTCGCATATTCCTATTTTGATGGTGAGTTCTGAGGCAAACGACACTCATTTAGCTAATATTGCTCAAGCTGGTGTAGACGCCATATGTGACAAGCCATTTGAACCTGCCACAGTCAGAGAGCTACTATTTAAAATAATGTCTTAGATATTCACCTAAATGACTTAATAGCAAGCTGAGTTACTTCAACACTATTTTATTGAGGCTTTAGCTTGTGTTACATCAAGGCGAGCTTCAAGAGGATCTGGTGAAAAAGTCGCGGTACCTTGTTTATTCAGTTGTAGGATATAGCGCTCATCTTCTTTAAATGCGCGCCAAGCAGGTAACCCCGGCCCATTGGGTGTGCCGTATTTAATAAAATTAGTAACGTAACGATGCATTGTTTTAGCCGTTTGTTTGTCTTGCTCGGTGGTAATATGGCCATACTTAGTTGTTACTGTATTGAAAAAGTAAGGTATTTCAGTCGCATGCGCTGCGCCTTGTGCAGTAACTGTTTGTGCTACATAGCCAAATCGGTAAATAAACGCGGGCTGTGAAAATTTACTCACTTGTTGAGCAACAAAACGAGCAGGTTCTTGCATTAAGAGGTCTTGACCAGTTTCATAATTAAGTATTGCGAGATCTGTGTTGCCTTTACTGTCATAAGCTTGTTGGGCTTGCTCAGCGCGTGAGCCAAAACTTTTAAATAATGCTTCCTTTGTGCTGTAAATTGCAAAGCCAATATCTTTATCTGTGGTGCCAACCATAGTGGGAACATGGCTAAAGTTACCTTCGTTGAATGCTTCTTCGGTCGATGAACTAACTAATATACCGTCTAAAATGGGCCCGCCAACATAGGTGGGCGCTTCTGGGGTCGGGGTCATATTTGCTAAGTTAAGGCCATCAACAAGCTGCTCGGCGGTTAGCGCACGCAGTGCGTTTAATGCTGCTTTATTATCGCCTGTTATACCGTGCTGAGCTGCAAAGTTAACTCCCACTTGCTCAGCTGATAGGATATTTTTATTATCACTGGTTAGTGGCAGTTGATTAAAAAGCTCTCTGCCACCACCAGACATTATAATAGCTTTATTGAATAATCCTTGTGCAGCAGAGGTTTGCATCATTGCATGCACCGACTTACCGCCAGCAGATTCGCCCATCAGTGTGACTTGCTGAGGATCACCACCAAATTGGCTGATGTTACTTTTGACCCAGTTTAATGCTGCAATTTGATCCATGAAGGCATAATTGCCAAGAGCATCATTTTCAAAGCTACTCAGTGCTGGATGAGCAAAAAAACCAAACCGGCCAAGTCGATAATTAAAGCTGACAAACACCACACCTTGCTTTGCAAAACTTTCACCGGAATACACACCAGGAGATGAACCGCCATTGACAAAGCCACCCCCATAAATCCACACCACTACTGGGTAAGGCTGTTTACTCTGTTTTGCAGGCTTAAACACATTCAAATATAAACAATCTTCAGCTGGTGGGGTTCCCAGTGGTGCAGCATCGCCAGCAAATGGTTTTTGCATGCAATCTGCTGCGAATTCGGTAGTACTTTTTACACCTTGCCAGTGAGTTACTGGTTGCGGTGCGCGCCAGCGCTTATCATTTACCGGCGGAGCAGCAAAAGGGATCCCTTTAAAAGAAATCACTTTGCCCGAATCAGTACCTTGAATTTTGCCGCCAGTTACATCAGCAATGGTATTTTGGGATGGCTCGGAGCAAGCTTGTAGAATAAAAATAGTAGCGATCAGTGATGGAATAAAAAGCAGAGATTTAAGAGAACGCAATACCATTTTTAAGCCCTGTAATGGTTGTTTTAATGTCTATAGTTATCAGATAGTAGCATCTAGACTCGTATAATAAAAAGTGGCTATACAGAGAATAATCAAATGCTATACCGAGAGACTCGTTGTATTTATTAGATTATTAATTCATCAATGCTAGACTTATTGCTACATAAAAATACTTTCGTTACTCAAGCAAATAACTTACCCAAATGTGGGTTATAAAAATGCTAGCATTGCAGTGCTGCCAATAGCTAGATCCAAGTGTATGTAAAGGAATACGTTGATATGCAATACATTGAGTATATTACAATACTTGCTGTGATATCTATCAGTGGTTGCAGTGATATTAAAATAGAGAAGCAGTGCTTTGAGCCCATTCATTATCAAGCAAATAAATTATTTCAAAGTAGTGAAATTCGTGTCGAACCTATATGGGTTGGCCATCCTCGAAACGACTACTTAAAAGATCACAACGTAGAGGGTCATCTCAGCCCTTACGGCGGGTTTGAAAAGATATCAGCCTCTAGTCAGCTTACTCTTACCGGAAATATATATAAGATAACGCCAAATATAGGTGAGCGTTATATTGGCAGAAATTCAGAGTATCTTTTATTTGAAGTCACAGTTGATGCAAAAAAGTATGTGATCTCTGATCAGATCCCTGAGCATATCCAGCTACCTTTACGGTGTTTTTTTAATTAATGGCGTGTCTATATAGATAATGTTATTTCGTTGGCTGCTAGTGGTGCTTATCTTGTCACCTACTTGCATAGTTAAAAACATGGAAAGTCGTTGTTCAAAAATTTAATTTAAATAAGGAAATGTTTAACAATGAAGTATTTTAAAACCCCTGAATTTTTGCATGAAGTGTTTGGCGAAAAACAATCGATTTTAGAGATCACCGGTACTATTTTGTTTGCTTTAGTCGGCAGTTGGGTTATTTATTCGGTTGCGGAGATTAAACTCGATAATTGGCGAGCAATCTTAGCTTTTATATTAATTGCTGACGTATTAGCAGGATGTATTGCTAATTTCACTCTTGGTACCAATGAGTTTTACACAAAGCGTCCTAAAAATAGGCTGATTTTTATTGCCATTCACGTTCATATAATAGTGATTGCGTGGTTACTTTCACAGCCACTAGATACTGCACTGCTTATATGGGCATATACGATAGTGGCAGCATCTGTTGTTAATGCGTTACATGGTAAATTAATACAGGGTTTTATTGCTGCAAACTTAATGTGTTATGGCATCTTTTTGTTGATTTACTTATCGCTGCCAACGTGGTTTTTGATGGTGAGTCTATTTTTTATGATCAAAGTTTTATTTAGTTTTGCTGTTGATCACTATCGGCAATCAGCCTAGATGAATCCACTTAGGTATAAAAACAAGTACAGCTTAATTATTGATGCTCTGCAAAATAAAGATGCGTTAAGTGAGTCGCAAGTTATCGAGATCAATCATGGTACGATTGCGCAAGTTATCGCATCAATTAACCGATTAAAACAGGCGCGTTTAAGTTGCAGTAATTAATTTACTGCTTGGATCAAATTAAATGCCCTGTTAAGGGCATTTATTACTGTCGAGTCCGTTAATTACTCGGCATCAAAAATAACTCTCGTACATTGCAACGTGGGTTTGCCTCTATAGCAAATAGTACCGCCTCGGCTACATCATTTGGGTCGAGTTTGTCGGGTTTTGCTTCATCAAAAAAAGGCGTATTGACCATGCCTGGGGCAATAGTGGTGCAGCGTCCTTGCCATGGCTTCATTTCTTCAGCTAAGTTTTGCCCAAAACCGTAAGCAAACCATTTTGTTGCGCCATAAACAGAGCCTTTAAGGGCAATCCGTCCTGCGGCTGAGCTGGTCAAAATAAAGTGTCCTGTGGTTTTTCTTAGGTGTGGCAGAGTGAGTTTTGCGGTGTAAAGCAGTGCATTGATATTAATATCAATCATTGTTTGCCATTGCTCAGGATCGCCCTCTTCAACACCTGGCGTTTGAACACCCATACCGGCATTGGCAAATGCAACATCAAGGTGGCCAAAGTGTTTTATACCTGCATTAACTACGTTTTCAAGCGATGAAAAATCAGTGGCATCTGCGCAAACTGCTAATGCGTTATCAGCCCCTAACTCTTCAACCAGCGCATTAAGTTTGTCTTCACTGCGAGCGGTCAAAATTACTTTATGACCGTTTGCGACTAAGGTTTTTGCTGTTGCTTCACCAATACCACTGGAAGCGCCTGTAATAAGTACAACTTTCTCTTTACTCATGACTTGCTCCTCGATTAAATCTGAGACTAGGTTTGATACTCTTAGTGGTGATGGTAACAGTGAAGGATTAACCTCCATTGAATGCTTATTACACCAACTTGCTGGCTTGATTTAACTATATGATTTTTAATTGTTTTTAAAGATTAAAATAAAAAGTTAGGTTTATATTTATTATGCTATATAATCGCGCGGTTTCGCTTTGAGGCCAGCTTATTTTTTAGCAGGCTACAAATCGCAAATGGTTATAGCAGCTTACACTTATTGGCTTATAACAATGTGGTTTTAACCTTGTGTAAGCTATGTTAAACCTTGCTCAATTGCAGCAATTACTTAGTGGAAATAAACAGTGAAAGATAAGTTATTAGTGTTTTGGCAAAATCATTCAGAAACCATAATGACTCTAGGTTATAAACTGATTCTAGCGTTGGCTATTGTTATAGCTGGTGCTCTAATTGCGCGCTCTGTTAAAAGAGCGATCCAAAACTCTAAGTCGCCTCTTAAGAAAATGGATAAAACCTTACTACCAATTTTATCGAGTGTGCTGGGCTACTTGGTGTATATCATTGCAGGGTTGTTTATTTTAGATATTTTTGGTGTTAATACAGCCAGTTTAATAGCACTTATGGGGGCGGCTGGCCTTGCGATTGGCCTTGCGTTAAAGAATACCCTCAGTAATATTGCCGCAGGTATTATGTTATTAATACTTAGGCCATTTAAAGTTGGTGACTTTGTTGATGCCAGTGGCACAACGGGTACTGTGAGTGAAATTAACCTCTTTACAACTATTTTTAAAACCAATGATGGCCTATATATCGCTTCGCCAAATGGCAAAGTGTGGGGTGGCAATATTAAAAATTTCACTCGCAATGGTAAAAGACGCATGGATATTGTAGTAGGTATTTCGTTTGCTGACTCAATAGATGATGGCTTAAATGTACTTAAAGAAATAGCCGCATCAGAAAGCCGATTATTAGCGGATCCAGCACCTAAGGTGATGGTGACATCGATAGCTGAAAGCTCAGTGAATATTCAATTACGTGCGTGGACAGTTAACGGTGATTATTGGCAAACAGTCTGGGATCTTAATAAACGCGTAAAAGAGTCTATTGAGCAAGCAGGACTGACAATTCCATTTCCGCAGCGTACGTTACATATATCGGAGTCGATGGCATCGGCAATAACCGTTAACAAGGATGTGTAAATAACAGATAGTGATTTAATATATTAAATAGCAATCTGTCAGCTTAACGCCAGTTAATTAATATTGACTGGCGTTTTCTTTTTGTGCTCATTGAAAACATGCTGATAAGTTCGTCTACTTGATCCCATTTTATCTGTTCTGTCAACGTATTAGCAGCGATTTAAACGTTATAGTAAATGCCTTTATGGTAGGTTACAAAAGCGAAGTGACTGCTGATAACATTATAAGGTTGTAAGCGATTGACGAATTTAACTCACTTAAGTAATTTATAAAACAGCACAGTACTTTGTAATTCGCCCGATGAACTAAGGGCAAACTGTGGTATTTCACCGGCTTCTATATAGCCTAATTTTTCATATAAAAGTGAGGCAATATCGCCTAAGCGGGTATCCAGTACCAGTAGTTTTAATTGTTGCTGCAGCGCACTTTTTTCAAGGGTATGCATAAGTTGTTTTGCAAATCCTTGGCCTTGGTATTGGCTATGTACCATTAGCTTTTCAACCTCACCGCGGTGAGCGCCATTAGCTTTTTGACACAGCGCTAATTGCACTGCACCAATTACCTCAGATCCTTCGGTGATAACAAATAATTCGCGGCTATCATTTAATAAATCGCATTCAATACTGTACCAGTAGTGATCTGCTTGTGCGCGCGTCAATGGCGCGATAAAACCAATCGATGCACCATTGTTAACGCTATCAACCAGTAAATGATTTAGCGATTGCTGATATCCCGCTAGTGAACTGATTTTATGTATTTGCGTATCTACAACGCTTGTATCTTGCATGGTTTATCCTTCTAATTGAAATGGATACACAGAGCCTAGGTGCAGATGTTGAGTTAATTCATCCAGCGCTTGCCAGCTTTCACGTAACAAGTTTGGATCTGCAAAATCATCATTGCTAAGTTTGTCACGATAGTGCTTATTCGCCCAATCACACAGTTGTTGGTACTTACTATCGTTTAAAATAACCGCAGGGTTGACTGCCGCGAGTTCTTGTTGATTTAGCGCTACACGTAAACGTAAGCAAGCAGGGCCACCACCATTTTGCATGCTTTGTTTTAAATCAAAAAATTGCACTTGATCAATTGGATTGTCTGCAAGGATCATTTCTTCAATATAACTGTTAACTGCCTGATTGTTTTTACATTCTTGTGGAGCAACTAGTAACATTTTGCCATTGTTTAAACTAACCAGTTGGCTATTAAATAAATAGCTAGTTACAGCATCTTGCACGCTTACTTTGGCTGTTGGCACCTCAATAATATGCAGTGTTTTGTCGCCAATATATGCATCTTTTATTTGTTGTAGGGCGAGAGGCTGATTTAAGAAAGCTTGCTCGTGACAGAGTAATACATTGGCGTTACCCACCGCGATTACGTCATTATGGAACACCCCTTGATCAATCACCTCAGGGTTTTGTTGAATCATTAATTGGCTAGATGGTTTTAGCTGATGTAGTCGGCATATTGCTTGTGATGCTTCAAGTGTCTGCCTTGCAGGAAATTTAACTGGCTTAGGCAGTGCGCTGTTAAATGCGCTGGCACCATATACAAACAGCTCCAAACCTTGAACACCATGCTCGTCGCCTAAGCGAGTATGGTTAGCCGCGCCCTCATCACCAAAAAAACCTTGATCTGGCAAATGGGTATGATGACTAAAGTAGCCTTCGTTATTAAACATGGCTTTAAGTAATCGTGTTGTTGTTTGAGGCTCAAGGGAGCGATGAAATTTGTTATTCAAATTAGCAGCAGTAAAGTGAACTTTGCCATCAAGTGTGTCGGCTGATGGTGATACAGTGCCGGCATTGGCAGTCCACATTGATGATGCTGAATAACATGCGCGAACTAAAACAGGATCAGCTTTAAACGCTTTACTGATCACTTGTTCTGCAGTGCCTGTAAATCCTAAACGACGCAATACATTTATATCAGGGCGGGCATGTGGGGCAAATACCCCTTGAGTTAGTCCCAAGTCATGCATAGCTTTCATTTTCGCTAAGCCTTGCAGTACCGCCTCTTTTGGATTGGAGTAACTTGCCGCATTATTTAATGATGCTACGTTACCGTATGATAATCCCGCGTAGTTATGAGTCGGGCCTACAAGGCCATCAAAATTAACTTCTACAGCTGTCATAGTTATCCTGCAATTTTACTAATTTTAGTGTATTTAAACTATACAGAAAATAATCAGTAGTAGGTTAATTAAAATTAGCTAATTCTAGCTCTACGCTCTGCAAGTTTTGTTGCAAACGTTTTTGTGCTGCGAGTAGGTAGCTTTTTTGCTGTGCTATTTTTGCTTGTTGTTGACGCAGTGCTTTATAGATAACTCGTTTGGGCAAATCATAGTGCTCAGAGGCTTGGCTAATTGTTAATTGATGCACCGACAACTTTTTAAGCGCTTCATCTAAGTGCGGGTAGTTACTTAACATATTCACGCTCCTTTTCTGCGGTGGTATGTGGATCATTAGCATGGTGAATATGCCAAATGCTTATATCTAAGCGCCATAGTAAATACAACATATGATAAATATTAGTCATAGCTCGCTCCCTGTAGACGAGGTAAATGAAGGTAAAACTCAGATTAGTGAGTTACTCTTTTGTAAGGAAGATCTGTGCCAGTCTGAATAATTATTTTTAGTTAAAACAAATCAATAGCTTAAGGTTTTTTCGTTGTTGTATGATTGAGTATAAGCACTAATGTAGTGAAAAATAATGATGGCTTGCACTTTGCTGGAGCAGAAGGGGAATTATTGCGCGTTCAGATGAGCGCGCAATAATATTAAATAAGTTTAAAACCCTTCAAGTACCAGCTTACCGCGTGATTGATGAGATTCTAATATTGCGTGCGCTTTGAGCAGGTTTTCTATATTAATTTTCCCTAAATGTTGGCCTAAGGTAGTTTTAATGATGCCGTTATCAACTAGCTCTGCTAATTCAGTAAGTAACTGATGTTGCGCTATCATATCGTCAGTTTGGAACATTGAACGAGTATACATAAACTCCCAATGCAGTGAGATACTCTTGCGCTTGAGCGCTAAAATATCAAAACTTGCTGGGTCGTCTATTAAAGCTAATTTACCTTGTGGTTTGATCACTTTAATAATTTCATCAAGATGTTGATCGGTATGAGTGAGGCTAATTACATAATCAAATTCAGCAAGATTATGCTCTATTCGTTGTGCATCTAAGCTTTGTGAGTGATCAAGCACTTGATCAACACCTAGCGCATTTAACCAGCTAACGCTATCTACGCGTGATGCTGTACCTATCACCGTTAAGTTGGTTAGCTGTTTGGCCAACTGCACTAAAATTGAGCCAACACCGCCTGCGGCACCAATAACTAATAATGAAGCTGGTTTTGCATTGTTGGAACGTGATATTTGCAAACGATCAAACAGTAATTCCCAGGCTGTAATACTGGTTAGCGGTAACGCAGCAGCTTGGGCATTGTTCAAGGTAGTAGGCGCACGGCCAACAATACGTTCATCAACTAGTTGAAATTCAGCATTACTGCCTGAGCGAGTTAAATCACCAGCGTAATAAACCCGGTCGCCCAGATTAAATAAACTTACTTTATCACCAACAGCTTTTACGATCCCAACAGCGTCCCAACCAATGACTTTATGACCTTGTTCAGGGCTAACATTTGCGCGGATCTTCGCATCGACAGGATTAACTGAAATTGCTTTTACTTCGACCAATAAATCGTGACCGGATGCTGTTGGAATAGGTAACTCGATGGCTTCGAAAGAATGATTGCTAAGTGTTTTGGTTGCTGTTTGGTATCCAATGGCTTTCATGAGTTGCTCCGTTAAATTGTTTTGCTGCACCCACTATAACGAAGTTTTATAATAGAAAAAGAGTGGGGCATATATACACGAATCGCTCTCAAAATTTTTGATAATTAACTTAAGTCAGTATTGAGTTTATCAAGTAAAGTAATTAGTTGTGTGGCTTCTTGCTGCGTAATAGATGGAAAACGGCAACGAATTTGCTCAGGGATATTCGCTGCTTGTTGTTGCAGCTGTATGCCTTGTTTGTGTAACTTTACGACTCGCTTACGTTTATCTGTTTCATCTTTAACCACGGCTAATAAGTTTTTATCGGTCATTTTTTTCAAAATTTGTGTCATGGCGCCGCCATCTATTGCGGTTTTTTCCAGCAGCTGTGCAATACTGATCTCATCTTCTTCCCAGAGCGCCATCATCACCACATACTGTGGATAGGTCAGTTCAAGTTCGTTTAGTGCATCTCGATAGGCACGTACCACTGAATTGGAGGCCATATACAGACGATGACAAATTTGATTATCTAATTTCAATTGTGGATATTTCATAGTAGCTCTCGAATGATGACACTGCATTTTAATTTGCATGCAAAATATTTGCAATGCTCAATAAACTACTTTATTATTTTGCATGCAAAATAAATTTAGTCCCAACCTTAAATAAGGAAAACATTATGAAAGAATTACTACAAGTCGCTTACACAGCTAAAGCAACTGCAACGGGTGGCCGCGAGGGCACTGCAAAATCAGACGATGGCCGTTTAGATGTGGCACTTTCAACTCCAAAAGGGTTAGGTGGCGATGATGGTCAAGGCACTAACCCTGAGCAGTTGTTTGCAGCGGGTTATGCAGCGTGTTTTATTGGCGCATTAAAATTAGTTGCAGGCCAAGCAAAAGTTAAGTTACCTGCTGATACCCGCATTGATTCAGAAGTATCGATTGGTCCAATCGAAGGTGGTTTCGGTATCGCTGTAAAATTAGCTGTTTTTGTCGGTGATGTAGATAAAGACACCGCAGAAGCGTTAGTGGCTAAAGCACACGAAGTTTGCCCATATTCAAATGCTACTCGTGGTAATATCGCAATTGAATTGTCGGTTATCTAACTTATTGTAAATTTAATAATTTATATTTTTAAAGGCGCATTTTTATTTTAAATGCGCCTTTTTTGTGGCTGTTTTTTATAATTATGAGCTTTTTAGAACGCCATTTATAACCAAGACGCGTTATTGTGATAATTCGTACTTAATATTCAATCCTCAGTTTGTGCTACCCGACAACCAACATCCCCCATTTTTATTTTGCCATATTAAGACTATTTATAGAGTGCAAAGTCATTGCCAAGCGTTTACACCAATAGTTCAGCAATGATCAACTCGATGTCTAAATTGGTTTTGTTATCGCGAAAACTTTTTAGCTACTGGTAAAATTAAATAGTATTAGCGCAGCGTTAATATGTTTTTTTCAACAAAATAGATTAACTTATGAATAATTGAACTAGAATGTAAACGTAGTTTTAATTAAAGGATAAGTGGAATGCGGCAATTAGCGTTGGCGAAAAAGTTACTATGGCTTACTTTAGGTAGTATTTTTATCACCGTTGTAGTGCTATCGAGTGTGCTTTGGTGGCAATTATCAAGCAGCAATAAAGTGTTATCAGCACAAGCTGAAAAATTGATAGTTACTGAGGTAGAAGAAAAGCTCACCAGCAATGCTGCTGTGTACGGTGAAAAAATCGCAGGATTTATCAACGAAGCGTATCGAGTGCCTTTTTCACTCGCAGCAATACTTGGTAATGAATCAGCTAAAGATGCTTTAACGCGTGATTCAGTGGTTCAGCTTAATAGCTCTATTATAGAAGGTAATTCAATACTTTCTTCAATCTACTCGCAATTTGAAGCTAATGGTTTTGATGGTAACGATCAACAGTATAAAAATGGCTATGATCATTCAGTCGCAGGCCAAGGCACCTTAGAGATTTACTTCACTCGCAGCCGTGAAGGTGTGATTGAACAGCAAGTTGTTGAAGATGCAGCAGAAAAATACGTTACGACCTTAAACGAATTTGGCCAACGTGAAGCTGAGTGGTACTTATGTGCTAAAGACACTAAAAAGCCGTGCATAATGGAACCCTATCTGTACGAAATATCTCCCGGCAATTCTGAAATGATGACTTCTTTGACTGTGCCAATACTTCGCGACGGTAAGTTTATTGGCCTCAGTGGTGTTGATATTACACTGCCAGTTTTTCAAACCATGACCGAGCAGTTATCAAAAGAATTATATAATGGTCAGGCGCGAGTTACCCTATTAAGTTCGATGGATTTAATTGTGGGTAGCAGTCATAACAAAGACAAACTTGGCCGTCCGCTAAAAGAAGCCGTCTCAGCCTCGGTGTTAAAAAATTATACTAGTTTGAAAGAACGCTCTGGAGTACAAAAGGGTGAAAATGAATACTTAGTCAATTACCCAATAGATATTAAACTTGCTGGTCGCCAGTGGACTTTATTAGTTGAAGTACCAGCAGAGCTTGCACTGCAAGGGCCACAGCAGCTAAGTGCAAGTATGCAAGATAACGCCAACACTCTTGGTGGGTTAATTTTAATATCTGGCTTAGTGATTGCTGGCGCTGCCTTTATTATCATGACTTTAGTTGTCAAAAGCATCGTGGCGCCGCTGCAACAAATTCAGTTACGGGTTGATAATTTAGCCAGCGCGGATGGGGATTTAACACAAACGTTAACGGTTGACACTCATGCAGAGTTAATTGCGCTCGCTGTTGGATTTAATGCATTTTTGGAAAAATTACGTGATTTAATTGCACAGCTTAAAGATGTATCAGGGCAGACGAAAGAGCAGGCACAAATTGCCGCGCATGTAGCCGTTGATACTAAGCAAAATGTGCAAGCTCAGTTTCAAGAAATTGAAAGTGTAGTAACGGCAATGAATGAAATGAGTGCCACCGCACTTGAAGTTGCCCGTGCTTCAGAGCAATCAGCGCAACAGGCAGATGAAATCAATTCATTAGTGGTCAGTAGTGAAGCGAGTTTATCGTCTGCGGTATCACAAGTGAAAACTATGTCTGAAGAAATAAAACAAGCCAATCAAGCCGTAGCCAAGGTGGCAGCACGTAGTAATGATATTACGCAAATTTTAGATGTGATCCGCACTATTTCAGAGCAAACTAATTTACTCGCACTTAATGCTGCGATTGAGGCAGCTCGCGCTGGTGAACAGGGGCGAGGCTTTGCTGTTGTAGCCGATGAAGTGCGTGCTCTGGCATCTAAAACTCGTGCGTCAACAGATGACATTAGTGGCTTAATTGATAACCTACAGCTTGAAGTGGGTAATGCCTCAACAGTGATTGAAAAAGGAGTTGTGCGAGCACAAACCGCGGTTGATGAAACCACCGTTGCCTTTGATGCTTTACACAGTGTGGTAACTAAAGTGGAAGAGATCACTAATCAGATCACCCAAATAGCGACGGCTGCAGAGGAGCAAAGTTCTGTAACTGAAGAAATTAATCGTAATTTAACGCGGATATCCGATGCCGCATCACAACTTGCTGATTTATCAACTCAAGCCGGCGATGGTAGTCAAATGCTCAATCAGCTCGTTGCACAGCAAGACGATGAACTGAATAAATTGAAAACATAATACCTTCAATACGATTAAATTGGTTTTGTATAAAATCGGTATAACTTAACCGTTCGCTCAAACTAGCAACGCCACTTCGGCGTGGTTAGTTTGAGTTACATTATCAATTCTAAACTAGATCAACTCTAATCTAGCTGTAGAAAATAATACAAAACCAAACAGCGGCAAAAGCATTTCAACGCGCTACCTCTTTTAAATTAGTTATGTCTTTTTATATGGTAAGTCATCAGTCCAGCCAATTGATTCACTCGATTACTGTTATGCCTTTACTATTTAAAAATAACCTGTTTGTTACTGCGAATGTAAATACGTTTTTCAGGTTTTGTCCATTCGCCTTTTTTTAAATAAGAGGTAGAGACAACAAACTGCTCATCTTTAAAATTACTGGTTGATTTTACTTTTGTGATGCCTTCTTTTGAACCTGTTACGGTTTCGTATGCTACAAATTGCGTAGGGCTCAATACTTTCATGGTGCCTTGTGTGTAAAACCCTGCGGTGGTGAAATAATAAAAAACTAATGACTGCTTTTTGCTATCCCAAAATATCATTGATTCGCCGCCATATTCACCTTCATTAATGGAATGAAGGGTACGAATTGCTTTCCCATTGAGGGCTCGCTCCCAGCGACCTACATCCTGAATCTTTGGCTTATTATCGGCAACATTGAAATCAGCTTGCCATGTGCCGAGGTAAGGTTTAAATACTTCAAGCTCTGGTGCTAAGTCAATCGTTTGTGCACTAATAGCACCAGCGTAGATAAAGCAAAAAGATAGTAAAAGTGTTTTTAGGTATGACATAATTGTGCCTATCATTATTAGTTTTTCAAATTGTAGTATAGGCGAGAGTCCGTTGATTAAAAAAACATTATTGCTTTTTTCTGTTAGTTTTCTAGTTGTATTAGTGATTGGTGGGCTGCTTGATTATTGGCCATATTTGGTTGCCAGTGTTTACTGTACTATGAGCAGTATTACGTTTTTAGTTTATAAATGGGATAAGCGTTTGGCGATAGAGTCAACAGATCGGCCTATTAGAGTGCCGGAACGTAGTTTACATATTTTAGCATTAATTTGTGGTTGGCCGGGAGCACTGATCGCTCAGCAATGGTTAAGACATAAATCACAAAAACGTACTTTTATTGCGTTACTTTGGCTCACTATCATTATAAATACTTCTGTATTAGGGGCTGCCTATTATTGGCAATTGCTTTAAATTGATGCACTATCAGGTAACCTAAAAATAACAAAAGTCCGATTTTATGTATTTTTTATATCGCTGCTATCATTTTATTTTAAAATGTATTGTTATTTTTATTGGTATTCCTGCTCCGCGTTTGTATCAAGGTTATAGCGGGTTTAAGCAATGGCTTGCATTACTTAATCCTAATAAACCTGTGTTAGTTGTAACTGACAATACGTTAAATAATTTAGGCGTTGTTGCTCCCATTTTAGCTTTGCTGGATGAGCAGGCAATCTCTTGGCAGCTGTTTAGTGACGTTGATGCTAATCCAACGATTAGCAATGTTGAAAGTGGTTTAGCACTTTATCAGCAATACACATGCCAGAGTATTATCGCCGTTGGTGGCGGCTCAGTAATTGACTGTGCCAAATTAATTGGCGCACGTGCAGTAAGACCTAATAAATCAATTAAGCAGTTAAAAGGCTTGTTTAAAGTACTGAAAAAACTGCCCCCGTTATGTGCCATTCCAACAACCGCAGGTACTGGCTCAGAAACGACCGTTGCTGCGGTGGTAAACGATCCGCAAATGCAAACAAAATATGCCGCCACTGACTTTGCTCTTGTACCAAGTGATGCAGTTTTAATTGCTGAGCTAACACAAACGGTGCCTGATTTTATTACCGCAGCTACAGGTATCGATGCACTCACGCATGCACTTGAGGCATACATAGGCACTAATGGCCTTGCTTTTAGTGATGACAAGTCATTGCGAGCAATCGAACTTATTTTACAAAATTTATTAACAGCGCATAAAAATGGTAATGACTTAGTTGCGCGGGAAAATATGTTACTCGCTTCATTTTATGCAGGACAAGCGTTTACCCGAACATCTGTAGGTTATGTGCATGCTATAGCGCATCAATTTGGCGCGCAATACGGCACAGCTCACGGTTTAGCAAATAGTGTGGTATTGATGCATGTGCTGAAATTTTATGGTTCCAGTATAGATAAAAAGCTGGCGGCTATTGCTGATCATTGCCAATTAACACAATCACACCAAAAACCAGCAGAAAAAGCGGCAATACTATTAAACACCTTAGAGCAGTTACTTATTGATCTAGCGATCCCTCATCATTTAAAAGAGCTAAAAGTAGCTGATATACCAAAGCTTGCTGATGCTGCAATTGTAGAGGCTAACTGGGACTATCCAGTACCAAAATTTATGAACGTAGCTCAATGCCAAGCCATTATTCATAAAGTAGTGAGTGATATGTAATAAATGAAAACCTTCCCATCAGTACCGATAGGAAAGGTTTAAGCGCGTTAAATTAGCGTTTTAGCTGTGCTTCAGGTTGATTTAATAATTCAATCATAGGATTTTGTGCAGTGATTTTTGCTTTAAGAGCAAAGCCGATCAATAACCCTGCGATAAAGCCACCGATATGAGCGCCATAATCGATACCATCAGGTGCTGCAATCATGCCATAAATATTGATCCCTAACCAAATTACAAAAAACCACACTGCAGATAATTTCTTTTGATAAATGATAAACATAAAAGTAAGGCTGGCGTGCCTAAACCACATTAAGTACATACCAAATAGCCCTGCAATTGCGCCGCTAGCCCCGACACTTGGAATAATCGAGGTGGGATCAACGATAAAGCTAGCAAAAGACGCTGCCAAACCGCATACCATATACCATATTAAAAACTTTTTATGACCTAATACGTCTTCGAGGTTATCGCCAATAATGTATAAAAAGTACATATTACCAATAAGGTGCATTACTGAGCCGTGTAAAAATACACAGGTAATCACAATCCATAAATGTTCGCCTTGAGAGATCTTACTTGGATTCATTGCAAACAATTCGAGGGTTGCACTGAATGCCTCTGCATTGAAAAAATACAAGGCAAAAACAATGGCATTGAGTGCAATTAAACTGCGAGTAACCCACGGCGTTTGTTTTGGCTTTAGGTTATATTCAACGGGCATTTGCGTTAAAAATTGAAACAGATAAGTTTTCCAACTAACTTTTTGGTTTAGCTTGTCTAGGTTTGTTTTGAGCTCAGGACTGTTTTCAACGCTTTCTAATTGATTTTTTTCAATCCAACTACCATCACAATGACGGCAAACATCAATTTCGGTATGAAAATCTTCGAGTAAATGAAAGCGCTCAAGGTTCTTATTGCAATCAGGGCAGTCTAGTCTTGAAATACCTAATGATTTACCAAAATGAGTCTCGTATTTTTCACCAATAGGACCTTCGTTGATTTCGGCAATCATCCGGTTAACTTCGTTTTTTTCAAACCATAAGCCACCGCATTCGCGACAGATATCTATCTCTTCACCTTGATAATGAGTAACATCCAAAGGGTGATCTTTGCAGTGAGGGCAGCGTTTAGTTGGCATTATCAGCGTCCTTTAATGAGCCGATAATAATATCGTTTTGTTGTAAATTTAATGCACTAGTTTTTAGTTGAGGTAATGTTTGTTGCTCAATACTATCGGCAATTTGGTCTAGTTCAATAGACGCTTGGCGCGCAGACATTTTACGCCTTAACGCCGCTTCAATTACACACTCAGCACAACTATAAAAACGACGAATTTGTGTTAAAAATATACTCGGCGTTTCAAGTGTTGTGAACAAGTACTGCATGGTATGCCAAATATATTTTTCAAACGTGGGCTTATTATACTCAAGCTCACTCGTATGTGGGCTTTGTACTAAAAGTAACGAATAGCGTTTTATATTCTCTAAATTATCATTTACTTTATCATATAATGAAGTATGCAAATAATAGTTATCTTCCATTTTACTATAGGAATCAAATTTAAGTACTTGCTCTAAACCGCTTTTCGCAGCTAGGTAAACACCAAAGATAGTTGAAACTACTAAAAGCACTTGATTCAACCAAAAAATAGTGCTTTTTAGCTCTTTATTATCAACTATTTTAAGTGCGTTAGGTATTCGTGTGGAGATTTTATTTAAGCTGTCAGAATAGTTTTGTGATGACTCCAAAATTAATATCCTTATTCTTTACTGTCCATTTAATGAGCGCAATAGAATACGGGTATTTCTTTAATGCGACAATAACTTTGTATGTAAACTATACTTAATTTTTAATAAAGATAACACAAAGTGATGATGGCAAGAATACACTTGCCACCAGGGGTACTATAACGCAGATTGGCTTGCTTCAATTTGATCTAATTCGATAGTCAGGATCGTTTTCTTGTCAACAGTAACCCACTTTCTATAGGTTAAGTAACCATCTTTAGTAACTTCGATGTCGTATTTACCTTCATCGAGTTCAATACCAGCTTCGTATTTCGGCTTTATATTCATAATGCGAATACGGGCGTCATCAGGAGAAGTAATAACAGTCAATGATATTGCACTGTTAACTTCTTCTGCGACAACAACTGGTTGTTCAACTGGGGCTGCCTGTTGTTCAACTTTTGGGCTGCTTGAACAACCTGATAGCATCACTATAGCAACCAGCGCACTTAATTTTTTCATAATTACTCCATTAAATTGTTCATTATAAACATCTTTGTTTATATCACTTTTAGCAACGAAAAATCATGGAGTAACAATAGGAAGGATTATATTTCTACTAGAGTCTTCCATGACTTTTATATTTACTTTAACTATAAATCAAATGGCATTTTAGTATGTATAAGGATGAGGTTCAAATCATAGTTGCAAAAAATACCAGTTTTTCCTTGTTTTGTTATATTTATAACAATAAAAGAAACCATTTCATTATGATTATGATAAATATTAGCTTAGAGCTTTACTCTTTTTAAGCTTAGCAAATCGTTGCCATGTACCCCAGATTGAAATAGTCACAAGCAGAAATACCGTGATGTAAAAGGCCATAATAGCCACTTTGATCATTAGTAAACATGCGATAATAATGGCGAAGATGATCGCGATACGAATAACCGGGCTTTTGATAAATTTACTTGAAAAAAGTAAGGCGGTTAGGCTTAGCTTGCTACGGGTGTTTTTCTTAACATCCATGTTTTTTGTCCTTAGTGTTTTTGTATTAGAGTAATTTACTTATTTAAGTTAGTGCGTATTTTGTGCAGTAATAACGTCATCATCGTGATTGTTACGCTCAAAGTTGAGATTAAATTGGCCTTGGCGATTAATGGTAAAAATAGCGCGTGTCCAGTTTTCGGGTTGCTGCTTTGTGGCTTTATCAAATACTTGTTTGAATAAATTGACTATCTCGTCTTTCACGGTAATTGGCTGTTCACTTGAGTCATCTGCTGTTTGATAATGGGCTTTGCATTCAAGTACGTTTTCATCTTCGCAATTTAAAATGAGTTGTGCTTTAAGCCACGGCTCATTAATTTGCTGATAAAGGTACTGACCGAGTTGTTGTGGGATGTTTGTAATGTCAGGTTTCATGTGCTGTCCTTAGTATTATAAATGAGCTTTAAATTAAATGATCAAACATAAAGTTTGTAAATATATGTCAGCCGAAAGACATCGCATTAAGGAATTTTTGGAAATTATCAAAAGCTTTGTAAAAAACAGGCGATAATTCTTCAGATTCATTATGATCCCATATTACTACTTTAGGATTTATTGCATCTTCTTTGAAGTCTAGGCATAAAAAATCACCACCAAAAAGAAAAGCAAAAGGTAAGGTCTCGGCTCCAACCAAGTCTTCGTTAGCTGTAAGTCTTTCCTCAATTTGAGCCATTACTACTTTAATTTCGTATTGCATCAGTCCACTATCGAGTTTTTCATCTTCCGAAACTATTAAAAATCTTTCCAATACCCGCTCTTCAGAGTTAATTCTTATAATAGCTTCCTCTGGGGATGCACCATTGAATTCTAAAATAAACTCTCTGTAGCTAATTGGTAAGTTAATATTAAAAAACATTTCTAATGAATATAGCTCATCATGTGTTACTGAAACTTTTTTCTTTAAGTCTAAGTTTTTCATTAAGTTATGTGTGCCAAATAAAGCTCGTTTAAGTCCTCAACTAATCACATTTGCATACAGCGTTATTCGTACTGCTTAATAGCGCCACGTACCATAGAAGCCATATCAATAATTTCCATATCCCCCATGTCGGCAATTAAATTCAAATGGGCAAAAATATCGCACTTTTCAATATTCTTGATTTTTTTCTCGCCACCCATAAATAAAAATGGCGCAAAGCCGTACACTTCATTAGCATTGAGTGGGCCATGTTTTTTTAATGCCGCAGGGAAAAGTGGTTTCCTTTGGTTGTTTTTAATATCAAGTCGCTCAGGGCTTTGAAATGCTATAAAATTTTTTATTGTCCGCTCAGTTTTACCAGCTTTAATATCTTGCTCACTTCCTTCGCTTGTCGTTATCCAGTTAAGGTGCGGGCTGATTTTAAGTGATACACCTGTTTTCTCGCCGTAGACCTGAAGCTTCCCCCAGGCATTACGCGCTATAACATAATAAATATCATCTTGCTCAAACGGGGTGTCTTCTAAAAACCGGTCAAGAATGTCTTGATAATCCGCTGGATTTGTCAGCCAAAATAAACCATCGGCAAAGCCGCTAAAACCGAGTATTTGCCAGTATTCAAGTAGCTGGTCAGGCAGTTTCCCTCGATACGCTTCTATATCACCGGTAGTCGCAGGTACAGTTGTTGTTGGTTGCCTAAATTTGCTTAGAAAACAATCTAAGGCGTCATCATTCGTTTCTATCATGGGCTCTCTACTTTTTGTTTAACGGGCAGCGCTCAAGTTGAATGTTTAACTTAGCATTTGGCCCATGTTTTTTAAATGCTTTTTCTATTTGCTCATCCATTAATTGCACGCGTGTTTTATCCCCTTTTTTACTTCCTATAGCTCTGCTTTGGCCCACTGCGGACCTAAAGAGCCGTTGCAATGGTCGTTACCATGTTGAAGCGAGCGGAATGAGAGTGCATAACTAACAGCTAAATGGTGTCTGTGGATGTGTTGTGCAGGCACGCAAAAATGTATGGCTAAACACTAATCTTAAACGATTCTAGCGCTCAGCCTTACAACATCCATGTTGTTAAAAAGCGGGGTTATTTTTACTTGAATTCAAGTTATCAATGAGTACATTTACTGCGCTGTGATTACTTCATGAACGGTATTTTCACGCTCAAAATTGAGATTAAATTGGCCTTGGCGATTAATGGTAAAAATGGCGCGCGTCCAGTTTTCTGGTTGGTGTTTAGTGGCATTCACAAATAGGGTGTTGAATAAATCGACTATCTCGTCTGTCACGGTAATCGGCTGTTCGCTTGTATCAGCAGCAGTTTGATAATGATCTTTGCATTCAAGCTCGCTTTCATCTTCGCAGTTTAAAATAAGTTGTGCTTCAAGCCACGGCTCTTTTATTTGCTGATAAAGGTACTGACCTAGGTGATGCGAGATGTTTTTAATATTTGGTTGCATATGCTGTCCTTAGCGTTGTTTGATTTATTCAAAAATATTTGCTGTTTTAAGTAAAGAGCTTATCGCCAAAGTTAAAGTCGGGAAACTTTCTAGCTCTTCCCACGTGAAAGAGTCTACAATCTGAAATTGATTTACCTCTAAGTGATAAACCACCCTTGAGCTGCTTTCATCACAAAAAGCGACGAAATTACGTAAAGATTCTTCTACATGAAATTCTTGATTGGCTTCAATAATTCCAGCTAAGTAATATGGTTCATTTTGTTCTTTAGCACTATAGAGATTTAATCCATTTATAGAAAAGCCATTTGATATTTTTAATAGATCTAAAAATTCACTTGGAGGTTGAAACTTGAAGGCTTTGGTGAAATACGCACTAAAAGCCTTTACCTCATCCAAACTGATAGGCGTTAGAAAAAAACCTTCGCCAAAGTGAGTTTGCTCTTCTGAGTTTTTCTCTATCAGGTAATTAATTAATTCATTTACATTTTTCATAGTTACCTCGGATATACATTCCCTTTTGGAAATGGCCACTCTGTTGATTTTACATCACCAATTTCTAGCCCATTAGTAGCTCTTTTTTGAAAAGTCGTGAAAGCTGAGTGCTCTGGGCTATTTCTGATGAGTACTAAGTTGCTAAAGTCATTTGTTCCACCATCATCTAAAGGAAGTTTATGGTGAACTTGCCAGCCATTTGGTACACGTCCTGCCTTTAATTTTGCTATATCACTTGAAGAAACACCAAGTTTATCTAATTGGGATAATATATCTTTATTATCAGATAATTCTTCAAGAAATTTTTTGCGAACACCATTATCAAACTTACTTCGCAAAGCTTTGTACTCAGCTCGATCACGCTTTAAGTAATCAATCTTTTTAAATTCTACATTTTTGAGGACTAAATTTTTCCCTTTGTATGAACCAATAAACTCACCTTTAGCCCCCTTTAAATCATTCCCTTTCGGCGGCTCAAGCTCATTGGCAACGGTTTTCTTCGGTTTGCCCACTACACCTGTACTTGCCGGTGGCTCAAACTCATCGAGGGCTTTGTTTACGCGATTGCCAATTTCATTTGCGGCATTTTTAATGCCTTGGTCAATTTGCGGGGTGACTTCATCAAGTTGTTTGACCATGGCTTGCATGCCGTCAATGGCTGAGTCTGGCAGTAGGAGGTCGTATTTCCAGCTAGTTGAAATATCTTGCAAGGTATCTCTAAAGCTTTTAATAATTGCTTTTACTTCACTGGCGGCTTGTTTGCCTAAGTCTTGCCAGTTTATTTTACGTAAATACTGAACAGGGTCGCCTTTGCCTACTTTCGTTGGGTAAAGAGCCGGAGGACTGCAATAGCGGCTTCCATCGATTCGTTGCTGTCATTGGCTTTATCATCAAATAATAATTCGTTGTGGGCTGCGGGGGAATTATGTCGCGGGGTAAACCCGCTGCTACGAATGCGTAGACTCGAATTTACTTGTGCAAAAATGAAAGGCAGGGCACTAATCAGCGGCTGTATTAGCGCCTAGCCTAACAACACCCATGTTGTTAAAGAGCGGGTAAATCAGTATTGTTTAATAAGTTTGCTGTGCAGTGATAACGTCATCATCATTATTATCACGCTCAAAGTTCAGGTTGAACTGGCCTTGCCGTGTAATAGTAAAAATGGCGCGCATCCAGTTTTCTGGTTGGTGTTTAGTGGCATTCTCAAGAAGGGTGTTGAATAAATCGACTATCTCGTCTGTCACGGTAATCGGCTGTTCGCTTATATCAGCAGCAGTTTGATAATGGGCTTTGCATTCAAGTACGCTTTCATCTTCGCAATTTAAAATGAGTTGGGCTTCAAGCCACGGCTCATTTATTTGCTGGTACAAGTATTGCCCAAGATGTTGGGGGATGTTTTTTATTTCTGGTTGCATGTGCTGTCCTTAGCGTGTTCAATTAGCTTTAATAGATTCTACGAGGTTCTAAGTTCAACATAATCACAAAAGAATGAGAGGAAGGAATCAGCTATTACTCCGTCAACTTGTTTTTTAAATAAATTATAATTAACCAGTGGGTATTCTTTTTCTTGGGTATTAGAATCTAAGCACCAACAAATTTCATTTTCTTTATAAAAAATTACAATTAAATGGGGGGGGTAATTCAAATGTTTCCCTGCAATCTAGTGTGTCACCTAATATCGTTCCTCCACGCTTCAAAGTAGCATTATTATCTTCAATACCAGATACCTCCGCATCGATTGTCCCACCTCCACCACATTCTTTTAAAAAACCAACTAATGAAGGCGGGAGTTTTATCGAAATTAGCTGTTCAAGTAGTGCTATTTCTTTCAAGTCAGCCGAACCTTGCCAAAAGGTTTCGTGTTCACTCAAATCAAGTTGTTTGATTACGGAGTTTTTCAAGTTAGTTGTCGCCTCAAGTTAAATTTTATGCCGCCCGCATTTCTTCTTTTTTCTCAGGATTCAAATTTACTTCGTTTATCATTGACCAATCTCGTGACTTTCCTGACCAAC